>CAIPYC010000129.1 GCA_903869185.1 uncultured cyanobacterium
ACACTTGCAGAAATCATCGATATGGCAAAACAAAGACTCTAAAATAGACATAGGGGTTTGGTGCTGATTATTGCTTTACTTTATTTTCAGCTTATTGTCCGCCCCTTTTTCTGTTATTCCTTATCCCGAACTGAGGTTAATTAATGTAACAAAAATGTCAAATTCTAAATTCGTTTGGTTTTTTGGTGATGATGATAAAATATTACCATTAGGACTCAAGACAATCCTTGACTATATCTTAAATTTCAACGCAGATGATCAACTAAATGTAATAATACTTTCACGATCGATTTTGGACGCAGATACTGGATATATTTATGATGAAGAATATGATAAATTCTTGCGGGAAACAAAATTATTTACTCCAAAAAAATCAATTCTAAAATATTTAAATTATGGTGATTTAACTGTAATATCAAGATTGATTATTAGAAAGAATTTTTTGAATAATGATAGTTGGGCAAATACATATAATTTTGCTTTACAACCTCAGTTGTCATGTCTTATAGAGGCCATTTCTCAAGGCAATCACTTATGGATTTGCGAAAATTTAATTCTCTATCGATATCTTTCAAGTAATAAAAATTGGAGTGCTTCTGGCGTGATAGCTAATGCTATTGAATTTCCTTCTTATAATATCTTGGCCTCATCACTTAATATTCCTACTGAATATCTTCGAAATACTTATAGTAAAAAAGGAGCATTGTATTCATATTTAAAAATTAAGTTTTTCAACCAAGAATATGGTACTAAATTGACTGAGATTGCAGAGAAAGTGCTTTCATTAGCATTTTTAAATTTTAAATATATCAAAAATTTTATTGACTTGATAATAGAGAATAAGCTTATTAGTAATATTTTTAAATCATTAATTCTAAAAATTAGACCTCAATTTCTAATAGAGTCCCAGGCTGTTGAGCAACATTTACTCGATGTTGAGAATTGATATTAATACTGAAACATATGAATGTTTCTAATATGAATTTAGCTGTCAAGACAACTATTTTTGTCAAAATCATTTTTATTTAAAGCATATGTTTCGTCTAGCTTACTTTGTTTCTCATCCTATCCAATATCAAGCCCCATTACTACGCTTGATCGCAGCTGATTTAGAAATTGAACTAAAAGTTTTTTTTTACAGTGATTTTTCCTTAAAACCATATCAAGATAGTGGGTTTAACCGAGTGATTCAATGGGATATACCTTTAATAGATGGATATAAATACCAATTTTTAAAGACTTGGACTATTGGTAAAAAAAAGTTGTCATTGCAACAATCTATTGCTAAAGATATCAAAAATCAATTGAGCAATGGAAAATATGATGCGATTTGGGTTCATGGCTGGTCTATGATATGTGGAATTCAGGCAATCTTGGCAGCAGAACAGTTAGGTATACCTATTCTCATGAGAGGAGAATCTAATAACTTAAACAAATCTAATAATAAGATCAAAAACAAAGTTAAAAGAATTTATCTGGAATGGCTTTTTAAAAAAATCAGTGGTTTTCTCTATATTGGGACTTTAAATCATAGATTCTATAAAGATTATGGAATTGAGGAGGATCGACTATTTTCAATGCCGTATGCCGTGGATAATGACTATTATCAAAATCAAGCTGAATTAGTTTCAAATAATCGTGCAAAACTGAAGCTTTCATTAAACCTAAATCCAAATAGACCTATTATTCTCTATGCTGCCAAAATTTATGATGTAAAAAGACCGCAGGATCTATTGGCTGCTTACAAATTGCTTTCTCTAGATGGTGTTAGTGAACCAGAACCTTATTTATTATTTGTAGGAGATGGTTCTTTGCGCAGTGAGATTGAAAGGCAAGCCCAGGAAATGAATTGGCACTCTATCCTTTTTTTGGGCTTTCGTAACCAATTAGAAATGCCAGCAATCTACGATCTTTGTGATATTTTTGTTTTGCCTTCTGGCTTTGAACCCTGGGGTTTGGCAATCAATGAAGCTATGAATATGGGTAAAGCGCTTGTGGTGAGTGACCAGGTTGGCTGTTCACTCGATTTAATAGTTGAAGGAGTTAATGGAAAAATATTTCCTGTAGCCGATATAGAAGAATTAGCTGAGGCTTTGCGATGGGCAGTCAATCATAGTAATTCTGCTGGAAAAGCCAGCCTCAATCTGATTCAAAAATTTAACTACCAAGAAGATATCAAAGGACTTAAACAAGCTTTGAATTATCTAAAAACAAGTAAGTAAATGGAAAAAGTTCTGATAGTCGGACAAAACTTAGATCTAGGGACAACTGAAGAGGTTTACGGACGCCAATTCTCTGTAATAGGATCACATGTGGAACATTTCACATGGACAGAAACATTACCCAAATTAACTTCTGTTTCTCTGATAAATAAACTAATAAATCGATTGGACTGGAAATCCCAAGCCAAAAAAGCAAATAGCAAATTAGTAAATATTGCTCAAAAATTCCAACCAACACTAACTTTTGTTGTCTCGCCACTTATACTTCATCCCGATACTATTCTGGCTCTTCAAAAATATGGTCAAGTATTTGTCTTCTACACAGATAATCCTTTAGATAGTCACCATACTCATACAAATTCATGGGAAAAGGGACGATTGTGTTTATGGGATGCTGCTTTGATATGGAATCCTGAGCTTGTGGATAAATTGCATAAAAATGGAGTCAAAAGAGCTTTTTTTCATCAATTTTGCGCTGATACTCAATATCATTTCCCCCAACGACAAAACCCTCCTGAGTACGATATAGCATTTATTGGTAATTGGGATGCAAGCAAAAAACGAGAAAAGTATTTAAAAGCTGTTTCTGATTACAGTTTGGGGCTTTGGGGTAGTGATTATTGGGATGTCCGTTGTAGCGAAGCTTCTTTAAGGGGTATTTGTCAGGGAATGTGCAGTTATCAAGATATTCCAAAGGCTCTATGTTCTGCCAAGATAGCTCTTAATATACTACGTCCTCAGAATGAAGGGGGACACAATATCAGAACATATGAGATACCTGCAACAGGAACATTAATGTTGAGTGAAAGAAGTGAAACCTTGTTGAATTTATTCATAGAAGATCGAGAAGCTGTCTATTTCTCGAGTCCCGAAGAACTAAAAGAAAAAGTTAAATATCTAATGGAAAACCAACCATTACGGGAATCTATCGCCAAAGCTGGTTACCAAAAGGCATTGAAAAACACTATTGCTGAAAGGGTTGATGAGATAAAGAACCTTTATCAAAGTTTAACTTTAGTTTAAAACAAAAATATTATGAAGGTAACAGTCTCAGTCTATGGGAGATTTTGGGCATTTAACTTAGCACAGCAATTACAAAAGAGTGATAATCTACACAAATTGATTTCAACCTATCCGAGCTTTGCGATCAAAAAATATGGCATAGAGCGCAACCTGATTCACTCAATATGGCATCTTGAAATTCTATCTCGCAGCTGGTATCGATTGCCAAATTGGTTGAGAAGAGATAAGGACTTACAACTATGGTTTTTAGAACAATTTGACGATCAAGTAACCAAATATATACAACCTGATTTTGACATATTTGTAGGTTGGTCGGGTGCTAATTTTAGATCTTTGCAAAGAGCTAAAGGAATGGGGATAAAAACTATCGTTGAGCGTGGGAGTAGCCATATGCGTTATCAAACAGAAATTTTAAAGCAAGAATATGAAAAATGGGGATTAAAATTTACAGCAACTCATTCTGGCATCTATGAAAGAGAGATTCTATCTTATGATGAGGCTGATAAAATCGCTATTCCGAGTTTTTTTGTTAAGCGCTCTTTTCTAGAACAAGGTGTACCTGAAGACAAGCTAATTCACATACCCTATGGTACGTCGTTGTCTGAATTCTATCCAGAAAAGAAAAATGACAATATATTCAGGATAATTCACTGTGGTTCGATCTCAATACGCAAAGGGATTCAATATTTATTACAAGCTTTTTATGAATTAAATCTACCCAATGCACAACTATGGCTTGTAGGAACCTTAGCTCCAGAAATTGAATCTTTTTTAAACAAATATCAGAGCAAAAATATAATTCTAAAGGGAAAATATCCCCAAAACCAATTACGTTTTTTGTATTCCCAATGCTCAGTATTTTGTCTAGCCTCAATAGAAGATGGATTCGGAATGGTAATTCCTCAGGCAATGGCCTGTGGTCTTCCTATAATCCACACTACCAATACAGGAGGAGAAGATATTGTCAGAGAAGGGATCGATGGTTTCTGTATATCAATTCGAGACGTAAATGCGCTCAAAGATAAAATTACATTTTTATTTGAGAACCAAGATGAGCGAGAAAAGATGGGAGCAAACGCGCTAAAACGAGCCCGACAATCCTTGTCTTGGGAACAATATGGAAAAAAAATGATTAATGCCTATCACGACTTGGTTAAATAATAAATAAAATCTTATTTTAAAAAAATATGGTTAAGACTAATAATACAAAAAATGGTTTGAATCAACTGGATAATCTATTAAAAAATGATCAAGCCAATGAACAATACTTAAAAAGATTGGCTTGGATTCTGATTATAGGGCTTATAGCGTATAGCATTAAATTACTAAATAAGCTTCCAGAAGATGTCACTCCTATTAAGGCATATTTGGCATTGGGGATAATATGGTTAGGCACCCTACCTGCCATGCAATACTTATTCGATAAGGAAAGGCCCCCAATCCCATTTTTCCCTTTAGTTGGATTATACTATGCATCTGGTTTCGGGTTACCAATCTTTTCATCAATTGGAGAAAAAAAAGATATTGAATTTTCTATATCGGAAGTTACGAATAAAGCCTTATTATTAGTTCTTTTGGGTCTTTTAGGAATGAATATATCATTCTATATTGTTAAATATTTTTTACACAATAAAATTCTACCGTTTAAATTTATTAAAAATAATACAAACGATAGGCTCATTTACCTACTGACAATATTTCTAATAGCACACATTCTGTGCGTGTATGTACCATTTGTTCAAAACATACCATCAGTGGGACAATTGTTGGAACCAGTTGGTTTTATATCTTATGGAATTTTTTATATACTTTGGTCCCGTAATGAGATAAAGTCCAATCCTTTAAAAATATTTATCATTGTATCTTTCATATTGGAGATGCTCAAACGTTTTACCAGTGGTCTTTTAGCCGAGGTAATGGTTCTGTGCTTATTTCTATTTATAATTATATGGTATGAGAGAAAAAGAATTCCCATTATTTTCATTACTATTACTATAGTTCTTTTTTATATTTTTTCTTCTGTTAAAGCTGAATATCGAGTAATGACTTGGAATGATGGGGAATTAAGTAATGCAAATCCTCTTCAAAAAGCTCAGATATTTATTGATTTAGCTATTCAAAAATTTACACTTTCAGAAGGAAAAGAAGACAATCTAGATAATACATCTGAGTCAATTGTAAATAGAACAGCAACCATTGCTCTTTTTTCAAGAGTAGTAGAAGATACACCAAAACTGGTACCTTTCTACAGTGGTGAGACTTATTTACCTATTTTTACAAGTTTTATACCAAGAGCTTTATGGGCTGACAAACCAGAAGCGAGAACTGGAAATCTTTGGGGACACAGATATGGATATTTAGAAATAGATGATTATGAAACTTCTTTGAACCTTCCAATTATAGTTGAAATGTATGCAAATTTTGGTGAGACAGGAGTACTTTCTGGCATGCTTCTGTTAGGAGCTCTGCTTGCTCTAATTGATTTAAAGTTTAATTCTACCAGAATGAACTCCTTGAATGTTGTTGTGGGAGCAACTTTTTTACAAGAACTGATTTTTCAAGAGTCTAATGCTTCGCTTGTATTAGGAGGTTTAATACCTCTTATTGTAGCACTGTATCTAATATTTGAATATTTTCTAAATAGATCAATATCAAAGATTAAATAAAAATAAGCAACGCACTATGTCAAAGAAAAATAAGCTAACTCAAGAGTCAAATTTTTTATTATATTTATGGTTTCCCAATATCTTTCAATTCAAAGGTGGAATACAAGCTTATTCAATATTCTTATTGGAAGCCTTGCAAAACTTGTATCCAAAAATTAATTATGATATCTTTCTAAAACACGATACTCATGATTCACGGAGTACATCTTTTTTAGAAAATACTGATTTTCATTTTTCAGGTAATTGGCATAAAAACTTAAGGACATTTGCTTTTGCCACTCAACTTTTGATATTTGCCATATTTAAGCGTCCCAAACTTATCATTTCAACTCACATAAATTTTACACCCGTAGCTCTTTACTTAAAAAAAATACTTGGTATTCCATATTGGACTGTTGTTCATGGTATAGATGCTTGGAATATTAGTGATGCCAAATTAAAAATTGCACTTCATAATTCTGATCGTATTATTGCTGTTAGTAATTATACACGTAATCGTATTATTGCAGAAGAAAAGATAGATCCTAACAAAATTTCAATTTTACCAAACACATTCAATTCTCAAAGATTCCAGATAGGGGAAAAACCTAAATATTTATTAGAGAGATATGGATTAAATAAAGGACAACCAATCATATTGACTGTAACCAGGTTAGCAAGTTCTGATGGTTATAAAGGATATGACCAAATTATCGAGATCATGCCAATAATAAAATCTAAAATACCGAATGTTCATTATATACTTGCCGGAACAGGAGATGATATAACAAGGTTAGAAGCATTAATAGAAGAGCTCAATCTTCGAGATTGTGTTACCTTAGCTGGTTTTGTCAATGATGATGAACTTTGTGATCATTATAATCTCTGTGATGTTTTTGCTATGCCTAGTCAGGGTGAAGGTTTTGGTATTGTTTATCTTGAAGCATTAGCCTGCGGCAAACCAGTTATAGGAGGAAATCAAGATGGAGCAATAGATGCTCTTTGTCATGGTGAACTTGGGGCTTTAGTCGATCCTAATGACAAAGATGAAATTGCCCAAACTTTAATTGCAATTTTAGAAGGGGATTATCCTAATTCACTACTTTATCAACCTAAAGCCTTAAGAGAGAGAGTAATTGATAATTTTGGGTTTGAGCGGTTTACTAAAACAATTTGGGAGTTAATAGAAGATTCCCCTCTAGGTATTAATTTATGAAAGTTCTTCACATCATACCTTCTGTTCCAAAAATTCGGGGTGGACCTAGTCAGGTTGTTCTAGAGATGGTCAAAGCACTAAGAATAAATGCTATAGATGCAGAAATTGCTACTACTAATGACAATGGTGATGAATTGTTGGATGTCCCATTGCAAAAATGTATCTATTATGAGGAGGTTCCAGTCTGGTTTTTTTCTCGATTTTCCCCATCCTATAGAAGATTAAGAGAATACGCCTTTTCTTGGGATTTAACTATATGGTTATGGCATAACCTTTCTAACTATGATATTGTTCATGTTCATGCCATCTTTACTTATGCATCAACGATGGCAATGGTCATAGCCAGACTTAAAAATATTCCTTATGTTGTTACAACGCATGGTTTATTATGCAACTGGTCATTGCGACAAAGTAAACACAAAAAACAACTTTATTTGAAGATGATTGAACAATCAAATCTTGTTCATAGTAAAGGAATTCACTTTACATCTGATCTCGAACAGAGAGAATTTCCACAATCGGCATTTACAATACCCAGTTTTGTTTTACCAATAGGAGTCTCGGAGATCCCAACCCTAATTCCCGATAGCTATGTTCGTATGAGGCAGCAGCTTAAAATCCCTTTGGATGAGCCTATTATTTTATTTATGTCAAGGCTACATCCTAAAAAAGGTTTAAATTATTTAATTGGAGCCTTAGGTAAACTTACACACCATCGATTTACTTTTGTTATAGCTGGCAGTGGAACTAAAGAATATGAGAAAGAAATAGAATCTCTCGTGATTGCTAATAATATAAAAGGACATACTGTTTTTGCTGGATTTGTAGAAGGAGAAATCAAGAATATGTTACTACAGGGCTCAGATTTATTTGCTTTAACTTCTTATTCAGAAAGCTTTGCATTAGTAGCATTGGAAGCTATGTCCAATGGCTTACCGGTCTTGGTCACTCCAGATGTTGCCTTGGCTAGCATAGTTGAAAAATATCAATTTGGTTATGTGTCTGAACTCAATGTATTGGCAATTGCATCTACTATTGACAAATTTTTTACTCATCGCCAAGAAGCTAAAGCTATGGGAACCCGCGCCAGACGATTTGTTTTTGACAATTACACTTGGAGCAAAATTGTTTATCAATTAGAAGAAGTTTATAGAAAGGTAATCTGATAGCTAGATATTTCAGTTTATATAGAGATAAATTAATCTAGAGTTGTTATATATAAATATACTATGTCGATTTTACAGGGAATAACACCTCTGATTCTCACTTATAATGAAGAGCCGAATATTGAACGTACTTTGCAAAAGTTATTTTGGGCTAATGAAATTATTGTAATTGATAGCTTTAGTAAAGATAAAACTTTAGAGATTTTGAACAATCATCCTCAAGTGCAAATTTTCCAAAGAAAGTTTGATACATTTGCAACTCAATGTAACTACGGTCTGGAGAAAATTTCCTCAGAATGGGTTTTATCACTTGATGCCGATTATATTTTATCTGATGAGTTGATTGATGAAATTAAGTCATTATCAACCGATCCAAATATAGACAGTTACAATGTTAGATTTAAATATTGTATTTTTGGTAAGGCATTACAGGGCACTCTACTTCCACCAAGAAATATATTGTATAAAAGGAAAAAAGCAATTTATCTAGATGATGGACATGCCCACCGAGTTTTAGTAGATGGCAAAACTTCAAAGCTTTCAGCTTATATTTATCATGATGATCGTAAAGATCTCAGTCGTTGGTTGATATCCCAAGATAAATATATGCTAGATGAGGTTAAAAAATTGTTGGAAACTCCATTTGACCAGCTTAGTTTAACTGATCGTATACGTAAATATAAGGTCCTTGCACCTTTTTTAGTCTTTATCTACTGCTTAATCCTTAAGCGAGGGCTCTTTGATGGCTGGCATGGGTGGTATTATGCACTACAAAGACTTTTAGCAGAAGTTTTATTAGCTATTCGGTTATTCGAATATGAAAAATCTCAGAATCTAAATGTTTCGAAAAGAAACTGAGGAGTCAGTTTACTCCTCAGCCCACTCACATTAATTACTGATAGAAATAGCGCTGCTTACTGCACTAATGTGTATTCCTTGTAAAACAAGGTCTGTAGTCCCAGAAGGTACTACAGTAGACATATTTACCAAGGGATTAATATTGGCAGATGCAGTTATCTGTCCTAGCATTGAATTAACAAATGCTGGTGAAGCATTTCCTGAATTAGGATAAACTTGAGATGTATTTTGGTTAGAGGGAAAGATACTATTTCCCTGGAACGAGATATTTCCAGCCGTTGCATTGTTAGTTATACCAAGTGGGTTACTACCTTGGGCTTTAAAAAGAGTATTCATTACGAGAACATTGGTGTTTGAATTGTTACCGGAAATATTCAATTTATCCCCTAAAAATACACTATTGGTTATAGTGAGTTTTCCGGTAAAATTGTTGACATTCATATTTGGAGCAGTTAGGGCAGGACCGTAATATTGGTCATAAATACTATCGAGAGTTAGATTGCCAGATCCTGTCAAGTTAAACACAGGGTTAGCTTTCCCACTTTCATACCAATTGTCTTGGACTAAAAGATTTCCGTTATTATTAACCTCAAAATCTGGTCCATTAGAACCTCCCATTAGATTTACACTGGCAGTGGTTACATTATTTCCACCTGCAACATTGATTCCTTTAGTTCCTTGCAATTGGCCATTGATGACATTGACTACAGTCTGATCGAGTCCTGTAACATTGAGTGCCTGCCCCGAACCATCGTATCCATTAGAGACTACTTGATCCATTAGGATCTTGCCACCAGATTGATCTACGCCGCTAATAGCTATTCCTTGTGATTTACCACCTCCATTAATAGCCAAATTCTCCACTGTAGCCGACGAGGGACCAGTTATATTGAAAACCGAACCAGTAAATCCATTGCTACTTAAACTCGTAGCGCCAGCAGTATCACCTGTTAATAGAAATGTGCTACCGGCACCAATATTAATGGCAGAAGATACCGAATAGTTCCCGGAAACAAGATGTATGATGGCTCTCTGCCCAGCATATGATGTATTTGCCTGATTGATTGCTGCTTGTATAGCCGCGCCGGTCAATGTAGTTACATTGATAATCGGGGCAGTACTTAGCGCAGGGGTGGATGGCAACACAGGAACAGCAGTGTTTATAGTTGAACTGCTAACAACAGTATTGTTGGCTTGGATATTACTGGCCATTGTTCCAGCAAGACTGATGGGATTTGCCACGGTGAAAGTATTCCCCATAGCAGTTAAAGCCCCAGGATTAAATCCACCTATACTAACTGCTGGGTTGGTGTTGCCAGAAGCATTTTGGATAGTATTATTGAGAATTGTGGATGGACCAGGATTTTTGATTAGAAGAGCTGTGCCTGAAGTATTAACTATTCTATTGTTTTGAATATCTGAAACCAACAGAGAGCCCGTTGTCCCACCCGCGTAATAAAAATGTGGAGATCCCGATGAATAGTTGTTGCGCAAACCCATAAACCCATTGTTATTAGCATAGATATCACTGTTTGTGTTACTAATGAAATTTGAATTATAGGCGTGGAACGCTCCAGCATCAACTTTGATACCGTTAAGGTTATTCTGGAAATTGGAATTGCGCACCCACCAATCGACTGTATTGTAGTCATTCAAATAGACTCCGGCAGTAGTATTATTGAGAAACTGAACTCTTTCTATACTGACTTCTGCAGCTGTATCTGAAGTCGAGTTGCCCATATTTCCACCTTGAATACCAATTCCAGCGTTTTTGAAAACATCATCAGTAATCCCAAAAGTAGTTGGAAAATTATTTGTGGTTCCATTCCATTGAATCCATAAATCTTTCCCGGCAGTATTTTTGCCATCAAACGTTAAACGCTCAATATTGGAGAGGGCAGTATTTTGAAAGTTGAGCATAGTTCCGCCTGCCGCACCAGCCCAAACCAGAATTGTCGTACTGGGATCAGCTCCGACAATTCTTACATTGATGGCACCTGTAAGGTTGAGGGTTGAGCTTATTTTGTAAGTTCCAGCCGGTAAATAGAGAACTGATGGTTTTCCACTTTGACCTAGCTGATTCAGCGCATTTTGTATTGCCGCTGTGTCATCGGTAGTTCCGTTACCTTTGGCACCAAAAGAGGTGACATTAGACCAACTAGTTAATGAACCTGTAAAAACTGGTGCGTTGCTGACGGTCGTAGTTGCAGCGGCTGGAGTTACACTTGGAGTAGATGTAGTTGTAGCGATTGAAGTTACATTTGAAGTAGGTGTAGTCGCAGCGGCTGGAGTTGTATTTGAAGTAGATGTAGTCGCAGAATTTGGAGTTGCACTTGGAGTAGGTCTAGTCGCAGTATGTTTTCTGTGTCTTATGGTCATTTGATTTTTACCTGGCTGTAAGGATTCAGTTCGTGTCGATATCAAAAGGAATAATAAGTTTGTCCCTAATAGAATCGATAAGACCATTATTCTCGACATAATTCTCTTAACCAACCGGATAAATACTTAGGATATTGGGCGTTTGATTTATTGGTATGTATTTATACTGTCATTGTCTATAGTTCAATATAAGTTCAAAAAATCAAACAGACATTATGTATATGCAACTTGTATTTAACAGCAGAGCAAACATGATCCATATTCAATATGTTTTATGGTCATAATTACTTTTGCTTGTATCAATAAAATCCAAAATTTTTACCGAGAAATCTTATTATTAAGATTAATTATATTTTCATACAAAATATACAGTAATTCCAACATCAATATTATATAGGAGCAGTTATTAAACTAGTGTGCAAATACTCTAATGAAGAACGGCTTTCCCGTAATATCGATTTTTATTTGCTTAGCTATGGAGTCCGTATCCGCATTAGATACAAAAGCATTGATGTCCTGCAATATCTAGAGCCCTATTTTCCGCCTGGATATGAAGCATCTTCCAAATCCTTAGCGGATGTAGAATACTTCTTTATCAATGAGGGTCACTACCATTTACTCTTGCGAAATAGTACAGCATTAGTTCAATCCGCGGATTTAGAAGAAGTCTTGGCTACTTTTGATTCGGATTTGCGAATACAAATAGCCGTAAGTACAGCCGAAAAACTCTTTGTTCATGCGGGAGTGGTGGGCTGGCATGGTAAGGCAATAGTAATACCAGGTAGAAGCTTTAGCGGAAAATCAACTCTAGTTGACGCTCTTGTTAAAGCAGGGGCAATCTACTATTCGGATGAATATGCTGTACTTGATTGTAATGGAATGGTGCATTCATACCTAAAGCCCTTGTCGCTTAGGCAGCAGAATGGCTCTAGAGTAAAAAGCTGTCCTGTAAACGCCCATGGTACAAGAGTGGAGCCAGGGCCAATCCCTTTGGCAATGGTAGTTCATACAAAATACCAGCCTGGTGAGCAATGGAATCCTAAGCAAATTTCTTCAGGGGTGGGACTACTAACTATGCTTGACAATACTGTGGTTGCAAGAATTAATCCCAATTTTGCACTTAAAACCTTAACCAAGGCCATAGAACGAGCTCATTGTATAGAAGGTTCAAGGGGTGAATCGGAAGAGACAGCAAACGCACTATTAAGCTTAGTGCATTACTAACAAACAAATTCAAGGAGAAAAAATGATACCAGTGATTCGAACCAAAAAACTACTGATCCAGCAAATAGGAGATGAAGTGGTTATTTACGACCAGGAAAACTACGAATCTCACTGCTTAACTTCGTTTGTAGCCAGTGTTTGGCGTTTTTGTGATGGTAAAAATACAGTTGAAGATATTATTCGGTTACTGGAACCAAGATTAACCATATCATCAAATGAGGATATAAATGCTAATGAACTAGTACGTCAAAGCCTAGACGAAATGGAGCAAAAAGGTCTAATCAAGGAATACCTGCCTGGATCAAAAACAGATTCCGCCTTTTCTCGACGGAAAGTATTAAAGACTTCGGTTCTCGTTGGCGGTTTTGCAATTGGATCTATGTCTCCTCTGATCAAAACTATTTTAGCCCCAGAGCCCGCTATGGCCAGCTCTAATCGTTGGCACAATAGAGGAGATGATAGAAGTAGAGATGATAGAAGATAAAAAACGATTAAAAGAAAAAGTTTTTCTAAATCATTAGTATGAAAATCCTTCTCGATCAAGAGTTGTTAATATTGCTTTGTTCTCCAGGGGGCTCAAATGAAATTACAAACTTACTCGAGGAGGATTTCAACTGGGATCACCTTATTCAAATATCAATCAACTATGGACTGGTACAGCTTCTATATGCAAATTTAATGACTGATTACGCAGATAAATTACCTATAGAAGTAAGAGCGAAACTCCAAAGCATATTTTCTGCTAATGTGGCTCACAACATGGAATTAACCAGCGAAATGCTGAAAATACTTAGATTACTAAGAAACGTTGATATACCCGCAATATCTTTTAAAGGACCAATTCTTGCCACATCATGTTACGGGAGTTATTTTTTGAGACAATATGGCGATATAGATATACTAGTGAAGTTTCAAGATAGCTTTAAAGTTAAGGAATTGCTCATTGCCCAGAATTTTCGACTAACAGAAGAACGTGGATGGCAACAGAGCTTTATTTATAATCCAAAACCAGAAATTGAAATAGATCTACATTGGGAATTATCACCTTTGCATTTCCCTTTTAGACATCCAGATTTTGAAACACTTTGGCAAAGAAGGGAATTGATAGAGCTAAATGGAGAGAAAATTGACACCTTCTCTACAGTTGATATTTTACTGATTCTTATTGTTCAGATTGCCAAAGGAGGTTATGAAGCCAATGAGTCTCTGGCTCATATCTGTGATTTAGCACATTTGCTATACCAGCAAAAAGATTTATCATGGGGTAAATTATTACAAGAGGTTCAAGATTTTCAACTTGAAAGAGCTTTTTATATTGGTCTAAATTTAGCAATTGATATATTTGGTACTTTACTACCGCCAGAAATTGAAAAAACATTGCTAGAACAAAATCAAAAAGATCTGGTAATTGGCATCTATATAAACCAGATCAAAAAAAGACTCTTTTCTAATAAGAAAACATCTTTAGTAGAGACACATTTTTTTCGTTATCTCATGAAATATGGCACAGCAATTAAAGTTTATCATCATGTTTATATCATATGGCAGTTTTTGGCATTTTTAATTAAAGATGGAATCACCGATATCAATGAAAAAGATCGAGATTTTTACACTTTACCCCGCAAACTATCTTTCTTATATTATTTGATTCGTCCAATACGGATAATAATTCAACATGGTTTAAGACTATATAAATTCATCGATACATAACCTTGTAACCACACAATACAAAACCAACAAGTTATTGAATTTTTTGTATTTAACGTCAATTCGGGATAAGAAGGAGAAAAAAGACAGTACAGTTACAAGTTAAGAGAAGGTTTTTTGGGCTGATGGCAGTAGGCGATTAATCCACAGATGAGATTTACACAGAAATTAACAGGGCTGCGGTGCCTAG
>CAIPYC010000130.1 GCA_903869185.1 uncultured cyanobacterium
AGAGGGTTTTCAATTTGTCTCGTAATAGGTTAAGTTGGTTCATTATATCTAAGGGTTTGTTTGATGTCTAATAACTTTCTATCAAACCCTTTTCCTGTAATCTTTGCAACTCTTTTCTACATTTTTTGTCCCGTACTGAGGGTAATCAGTTTTCCTTGGGCAATATTGGTTTCTTATTTGACTTATTCTTGGATTGAACAGCCTGGAATTCATAAAGGCAAAAGGTTAATTCAATTTCATGAAAAAGTGAAATCTAAATAACCTTGGCAGAAAACATTAGAGAATTATCCTACAAACCAATAGAAAGAATGTTGGCTATGTCTTAAATACCAATTACATACTTGCGCCACTGATGTTCGGAATCGCTTTTAGTCTGTTTTACTAGTTCAAAATAGAGGCTACTATGTGGCTTACGTGGTTGAGAGAGCAACGGCATATTGGCTTCTCTGGGGGTACGGTTTCCCTTATGTACATTACAGCGAACACAAGCTGTTACTAAATTTTCCCAACTATCCCCCCCAGAGCGTGATTTCGGCACAATATGATCCAAAGTCAGATCTTCTCCTCTATGGTTGCAATATTGGCAGGTATGACGATCTCTTTCCAAAACATTACGTCGGGTCAGCGGAATTTCTTTATAGGGGATCTGGACATAATGCCGGAGCCTGATTACGGTAGGGAGCGGAAAACCAGCACAGAGAATCTGTCCGTTGTGCTCAAGTTGTTCAGCTTTTCCTTTGAGAAGCAGTACTACCGCCCTGCGCCAACTGGTAATATTGAGAGGTTCATAGGAGGCATTGAGAACTAGAACCTTAGCCATAGAGATCACAAATCTGGATCATTTTAATCAAAATGGTAACATACCTTATAAGAAAAATATAAGAAATAAATTAGTTAAACTAATCGTAAGATTCTTTTACGTAAAAGGGTAGTAATTGAATCTGTTTAGCTTTAGCTATAAACAGTAATAATTAAAAATATAAAACCCAGAAAAATCTAGTAGGTGATAAATGTATGAATAACCAGAGCAAATGTCCTTTTATGGGGGGGATTCAGCAATTTACCTCCGGTGCTGGTACATCCAATCGAGACTGGTGGCCAAATCAACTAAATCTTAAGATTCTCCATCAACATTCACTAAAGTCTAACCCGATGGGTGAATCTTTTAACTATGCTAAGGAATTTCAAACTCTCGATTTAGCAGCCCTTAAGCAAGATATCTTTAATCTGATGAATACCTCTCAGGATTGGTGGCCAGCCGACTATGGTCATTATGGGCCACTTTTTATTAGAATGGCTTGGCACAGCGCTGGTACTTATCGGATAGGCGATGGTCGTGGCGGTGCTGGTAGGGGTAATCAGCGATTTGCACCAATCAATAGTTGGCCAGATAACGCAAACCTAGACAAAGCACGTATGCTTCTTTGGCCGATCAAGCAAAAATACGGACAAAAAATTTCTTGGGCTGACTTGATGATTCTTGCTGGCAACTGCGCTCTGGAGTCAATGGGGTTGAAAACTTGTGGTTTTGCCGGCGGACGTGTAGATATATGGGAAACAGAAGAAGACATTTATTGGGGCTCTGAGTCTAAATGGCTAGACGATAAACGCTATACAGGTCAGCGTGAACTCGAAAATCCTCTTGCCGCTGTTCAAATGGGACTCATCTATGTAAATCCAGAAGGGCCAAATGGAGTGCCTGATCCAGTTGCATCAGGACGGGATATTCGTGAAACATTCGGGCGGATGGCCATGAATGATGAAGAGACAGTTGCACTTATTGCTGGTGGACATACTTTTGGTAAATGCCATGGCGCTAGTGATACTACATTAGTTGGCCCAGCACCCGAGGCTTCTAGTATCGAAGAACAAGGCCTCGGTTGGAAGAATAGCTATGGCACTGGCATCGGTATTGATACAATTACTAGCGGGATCGAAGGTGCCTGGACCACCAATCCAGTCAAATGGGACAACAACTACTTGGAAAACTTATTTGGTTATCAATGGGAGCTAGTTAAAAGTCCTGCCGGGGCGCATCAGTGGGCACCTAAAGATGGAGCTGGTTCTGGAACGGTACCCGATGCTCATGATCCATCAAAATGGCATGCTCCTATTATGACTACGGCAGATATGGCTATGAAGATAGATCCTATTTATGCAGAGATTTCAAGAAACTTCCTTGAAAATCCAGACAAACTGGCAGATACTTTTGCCCGTACTTGGTTTAAGCTGACACATCGTGACATGGGACCGCGTTCTCGTTATCTGGGAGCGGAAGTTCCATTAGAAGAATTCTTGTGGCAAGATCCTATCCCAGCAGTAAACCATGAATTGATTGATGAGCAGGACATTACTGATCTTAAGGCTAAGATTCTGGACTCAGGACTATCAATTTCCCAACTAGTTTCAACTGCCTGGTCCTCGGCTTCAACTTTCCGGGGATCTGATATGCGTGGTGGAGCTAACGGCGGACGTATTCGTCTTGCCCCTCAGAAGGATTGGGAGGTTAATGAGTCAGTCAAACTAGCAAATGTGCTGCAAACCCTCGAGGGGATTCAAAAAGAGTTTAATACTTCGCAAACTGGCAATAAAAGGGTTTCTCTTGCCGATTTAATAGTTCTAGGTGGATGTATGGGCATCGAGCAAGCAGCCAAAAACGCCAATTGTGATATCAAGGTACCTTTTAAACCCGGCCGAACAGATGCATCACAAGAGCAAACGGATATTGAATCCTTCGCCGTACTGATGCCCATAGCTGATGGTTTCCGCAACTACCTCAAGGATGACCACGCTTTATCAGCTGAAGAGTTGTTGGTTGATCGGGCACAATTGCTGACTTTAAGTGCTCCAGAAATGACGGTTCTTGTAGGAGGACTGCGCGTGCTCAATGTCAACTTTAATCAGAGTCAATACGGTGTATTCACAGATCAAATAGAAACTTTGACCAATGACTTTTTTGTTAACCTTCTTAGCTTTGAGATTACATGGAAAGCAACTTCTAAAGCCGAAGAAACATTTGAAGGTCATGATCGCAAAACAGGTGAGCTCAAATGGATTGGTACAAGGGTAGACCTTATCTTCGGCTCTAACTCTCAATTAAGAGCTATTGCTGAAGTCTACGGTTATAAAGATTCACTTGTCAAATTTGTACATGACTTTGTGGCAGCATGGGACAAGGTGATGAATTTAGATCGCTTTGATCTTGTTTAAGAAAGCATCTAAAATCAACTGAATATTCCTGGTAGTCAATTGTTTCGAGCCTCATTTGCTTTTGTAGAACCATCTCTTCTGCTGATTCAATATAGTGCTCGAGCTTTTGGCTCATTTCATACTGTAGAACTCACGTTTCTCAGTGTCAGTTTTCCATATTGCAAGCCCTGCAGAATAACACTATGCAGATCTAGGGCTATGTTTGGGGCTCAAACTTGAAGAGAGAATAAACTACATTGCGCCGAATATCTATCATCATCTCCAAGAACATCTGATAGCCCTCTTGTTTATATTCGATCAAAGGATCAAGCTGAGCATAGCCTCTTAGTCCAATAGATTCCTTGAGTGCTTCCATCGCCTGAAGATGCTCTTTCCATAAAGTGTCTATCTGGTTGAGGATAAAATATCTTTCCGCATCTCGCATCAACCCTGGTCTGACACCCTCGATTTCCACTTCTTTTTTCTCGTAGGCTTGGCGTACTTCTTCATGTAGGAAGTTTTTGATTTCACTGACCTGCATATCCTGTACATCCTCAACAGTGAGCCCTTCCAAAAGATAGACGAATTCTTTGGATTTATTGAGCATACCATCGAGGTTCCATTCATCTGAAGGTAGATCAGGATTAATATAGGCATCTACTATTTCATCCATGGTCTTTTCAGCATATTGCAGGACTTGTTCTTTGAGATCTAGTCCTTCTAAGACCCGACGACGTTCGGTATAGATAGCTTTGCGCTGATTATTCATGACTTCGTCATACTCAAAAACCTGCTTACGCGTGTCATAGTAGAAAGTTTCTACTTTCTTTTGCGCGCCTTCAAGCGAACGAGTCAACATTTTGGATTCAATAGGCATGTCTTCTTCTACTCGGAAGGCATTCATTAGACCGGCTACCCTATCTCCCCCGAAGATTCTCAGGAGATTATCCTCTAGACTCAAAAAGAATTTGGTAGACCCTGGATCTCCTTGTCGAGCGGCCCTTCCCCTGAGTTGGTTATCAATCCTTCTGGATTCATGGCGTTCGGTTCCGATTACATGCAGTCCACCTAAAGCAACGACATTGTCATGTTCGCGATCTGTAAAGGACTCGTATTCGCTGCGAATCAACTTATAAACCTCACGCAGTTTAATGATCACAGGATCTTCAGTGGGAGCTTTTTCAGCAGCGATTGCTATTTTTTCATCTGCCTCCAATTCCGAAAGACTCTGAAATCCATATTGCTCAACAGCAAATTTGACTGAATCCTTGAGCATCTGTTCAGCCTTGGAAGAAAGGTCGGTTGGAAAGAGCCCATCAGATGTTGCACGCCAATTCTTGCCTTTGGATTTATCTCCCCCAAATCCTTTCACCCGTTCTTTCTTACTGACTGCAGAGACAGCATAGGGACTATCGCCTTCAGGCTGAACTATTTGGGGCATAAAATATTCTCGAATTTTCAGGCGGGACATATAGTCAGCATTACCGCCAAGGATAATATCTGTACCTCTTCCAGCCATGTTAGTAGCAATGGTTACTGTTCCCTTTCTACCGGCCTGGGCTACGATCTCCGATTCTCTTTCTACGTTTTCTGGCTTGGCATTGAGAATATTATGGGGAATTTTCTTTTGTACTAAGTAATGGGAAAGAACTTCCGATTTTTCTACACTGGTGGTACCAACTAGAATTGGACGACCTTGCTGATATAAGGTTTCGCATTCATCAGCAATAGCTTGCCATTTGGCTTTTTCGTTTTTATAAACTACATCAGATAAATCTCCTCTACTAGATGGACGATTAGTCGGGATAATTGTCACTTGTAGATTGTAGACTTTCTCTAGTTCGGTTTCTTCGGTCTTGGCAGTTCCAGTCATCCCGCCGAGTTTAGGATAGAGCAAGAAGAAATTTTGATAGGTGATAGTGGCCAGAGTCTGGGTTTCCTTTTGAACCTCTACTCTTTCTTTAGCCTCTATTGCCTGGTGTAGTCCATCACTCCAGCGGCGTCCTGGCATTACCCTACCTGTAAATTCATCGACAATAACCACCTCGCCACCACGCACAATGTAGTTTACATCTTTAATGTAAAGTTCTTTAGCTTTGATAGCATTAAAAACATAGTGAGCCCAAGGGTTATCCGTTTCATAGAGATCACCTACGCCCAAAAGCTTTTCAGCGTTTTTGAAACCCTCATCTGTCATTAGGACATTACGGGCTTTTTCATCCACCTCATAGTCTTTGCCATCTCCTTCTGTAACCTGTTTGGTGAGTTGATTGGCAATTTCAGCGGCCGCTGTGTATTTTTCGCTAGAATCGTCAACCTGTCCTGAAATGATCAGAGGAGTTCTGGCTTCATCTATCAAGACTGAATCTACTTCATCAATGATGCAGTAATTAAATGGCCTTTGCACCACCTCAGCCATAGAGGTAGACATATTATCTCTAAGATAGTCAAAACCGAGTTCGCTATTAGTAGTATAAGTGATGTCACAGCCATAGTTCTTCTTGCGTTCTGATGGACTCATACCTTGTTGAATCAGACCGACAGAAAGACCCAGAAACTTGTGCACTTGACCCATCCATTCAGCATCGCGTCTGGCTAAATAATCGTTAACCGTAACCACATGAACCCCCAGTCCAGTGAGTCCATTAAGATAAGCCGGTAGAGTTGAGACTAGGGTTTTCCCCTCTCCAGTTTTCATCTCAGCAATCTGCCCTTTATGCAGAACAATACCGCCCAACATCTGTACATCAAAATGACGCATGCCCAATACTCGCTTGCCAGCTTCTCTGACAATAGCAAAAGCTTCAGGTAATATATCCTCTAAAATCTCTTCTCTTTCTTTTGCACTGCGTACTCCTTCTAATCTTTGCCTAAAAGCCGCAGTTTTTGCTTTTAGATCTTCATCTGAGAAAGTCTGTATTTCTTCTTCTAGAAGGTTTATCTCAGTAACTGTGGGCTGCAGTTTTTTTACTTTTCGCAGATTAGGATCGCCCAGCAATGTTTTTAACATATTTTCTCTAGAGCCTTGTTGAGCTATTATCTATCTTTATTTTATTTATAGTTACCTTGGATTTTAACATTTTTGGACTCCAGTATCAGGAACCTCATTGCCACTGGTTGCTCAGATCGCGAAAATCAAAACTGTTGGCACTTGGATGACAAATAATACATGTTTTGAGGGTGAGAGGTTCAGGAAGGGGTATTGCAGGATGAAGTGCCTTAAAATAACGAGATTCATCCAAATGTTGTGGTACTTGCTCATCTTGATTGAGAGGACGAGAATAATACTTCATATACTGCCAAATCAATATCTGATTCAAGCTAACCAGATTGACAGAGGTTCCATAGTGATTCTGCGGTTTTTCCAGAATCTTGCGCCAGGTTTCTGTAGGCATCACCTCGGGGGGGATAGCAATATGACAACTTGAACAAGATTCCAAATAGGTTTCTCGTCCTGCCTGAAAACGTTCGGGAATCGGTTCTAAAGACCAGGCAGAAAGTTGCCAGCCTGCCACTAAACAGAAAAAAATTATCGCTAAGATAGATAGAATGTTTATTTTTTTTAAGCTGCTTAACATAATTGAACTAATTGAAATCCTTGGTATCTAAAGTGACAGAATTGAGAAGTCGTTCGACAATCTTCCTGCTGGATTTACCGGTAACTGGAATCAGGCGATGGGAGAGAACATATGGCGCCATGAACTTAATATCATCAGGAATAGTATAATTTCTGCCAGAGATATATGCCCAAGATTGGGCAGCTCTTTGAAGAGCCAAACTTCCCCTCGGACTAAGTCCTAGCACAATCTCTTGATCCTCTCTGCTGCTCTGGGCTAAGGCAACAATATATCCGCGCAGTTCTGGAAGTACTTTGACCTCTCTAGATGCCATCTGGAGTCTCAAGAGATCTTCTAAGGATAGACTAGAAGACGAATTTTCATGTTTATCTTGTTTTGATTGTTGTTCGAGCATTTTAATTTCTTCCTGCCTATTAGGATAACCCAGGCTCAGTGAGAGAGTAAACCTGTCCATCTGAGCTTCAGGCAGAGGAAATGTGCCCTGATATTCAAAAGGATTTTGAGTGGCAATTACCAGGAACGGCTGAGGTACTCCCCTGGTTTGTCCATCGATAGTGATTTGCTGCTCCTCCATTACTTCGAGTAGGGCCGATTGGGTGCGTGGAGTTGCTCTGTTGATTTCATCAGCTAAGAGAATATTGGTAAAAGCTGGACCGGGCAGAAACTCAAATTTACCAAATCCAGGATTCCAGACATTGGTGCCTGTGATATCAGATGGCAGCAGATCACTAGTGCATTGAATACGTTGAAAATTCCCACCAATCGAGCGGGCAATTGATTTAGCCAATAAAGTCTTTCCTACTCCCGGTACATCTTCAAGAAGAACATGTCCTCCACTTAAAAAAGCGCTCAGAACCAGTCTTATTTCCTGTTCCTTGCCAACTATAATAAGATTTATATTGTTAATTAGAGTTGTCAGTAGATCACGCATTACAAATTCCTTAAATTAAAAACGCTGCAGTTTTCATCAGCTCCTTAGCTTTCTGGCAGTCTTTGGTAATTTGATCCCTGAGTTCTATTAATGAATCAAAGCGCATTTCTGCTCGCAGAAAGTTCTCTAGGCTAATTGTCAAGCTCTGACCATAGATATCCTCGTTCCAATCAAATATATGGACTTCAATGCTTTCTTTCTTGCCCTCAAGGGTAGGTCTAATGCCAATATTTACCACTCCATAGCACTGTTTATTTCCAATTTGGAGTTTAACTGAATAAACACCATAGCGAGGTAGAAGTTTTTCTGGAGGGATTTCTAGATTAGCAGTAGGATAGCCGAGCGATTTACCAATATGCTCACCATGGATCACCCTGCCACTCAAGCTATAATTTCTGCCCAACATATCATTGGCAAGCTTAATTTCCCCGATATCTAAATAGTGGCGAATCTGAGAACTACTGATCCGCTCAGCTTGTTTTTTTAGCTTGCTAACCAAGACTTGGATTCCTAATGATGAGCCTATTTTTTGCAGATCCTTGGCTTTTCCTTGCCTCTGGTGTCCAAAACAAAAATCTTCTCCCACACTGATAAAGCGGGCATCAAAATTGTTAACAAGAATTTTTTTTACGAACTCTATTGCGCTTAAATTAGCTAATTGAGCATCAAAGGGAAGTGTAATGACTTGAACGACTCCCAGTTCCTTAAAACGAGCAATCTTTTCAGCCTGGGGTGTCAATAACTTGTGTTTTTGACCACTAAAAAATTCCCTCGGATGTGGCTCAAAAGTTATCACTGTTGGACAGCAGCCAGGATAATTGAGTATGGGAGTCAAGACATCCTGATGTCCCAAATGTATTCCATCGAAGTTACCAAGCGCGATTGCTGTCGGTGTAATCAACTGGACATCTGAGTACTGCACGAGTGTTGATAAATATTAATTAAAGTTATTAATAGCCATAATAACCCCTCAAGAACCATACTTAGGATAGGATTGGTTGTGAATCCTTCTTTAATAGTTTCTTACAATCTTTTTAGGCGAGAATATGTGGAAAAAGTATTTTTGAATTTAGGCTGTCTCTTGGCAGCTACAGCGATCATGGGTGGAGCCTTTGGTTCTCATGCTCTTAAAGCAAGGCTTACACTGGAGTATCTCGGTATCTGGGAAACCGCCCTGAGATATCAGATGTATCATGCACTGGCTCTGATTGTTATAGGATTGTTGTCAGAAAAACCCAACATACCAACTATGGGATTAATGACTGCTGGCTACACTATTTTCTTGGGTACAATCTTATTTTCTGGAAGTCTCTATATTTTGAGTTTAAGCCAAATAAAGATTTTAGGGATTATCACTCCGATAGGAGGGCTGGCTTTGATCATTGGTTGGCTAACTCTTGCTGTTACAATCTCTCTAGCAAGAACATCAAAATGATGGTCTAATGATTATCAGAACCTGATAAATTAGACTTACTTGGGAAACAAAAGATTATTTTCTAAATCGTATGAAAGTTTTAGTCATTGGTGGTGACGGTTATTGTGGATGGGCGACTGCGCTGCATCTTTCCAGCAGAGGTTATGAAGTTGGTATTCTCGATAGCCTAGTCAGAAGAAATTGGGATGCACAGATTGGTGTAGAAACCTTAACGCCGATCGCCTCAATTCATCAACGCATCCAGCATTGGCAGAATCTGACAGGCAAGAAGATCGAGTTATTTGTTGGAGATATTACCAATTATGATTTTTTGAGCAAAGCTCTGCGCAAGTTTTCCCCAGAATCTATAGTCCATTTTGGTGAGCAACGCTCTGCCCCTTATTCTATGATTGATCGAGAACATGCAGTACTTACTCAGGTCAACAATGTAGTAGGCACATTAAATATTATCTATGCAATGAAGGAAGATTTTCCCGATTGTCATCTAGTTAAACTGGGCACAATGGGTGAATATGGAACACCCAACATTGATATTGAAGAGGGCTATATCACAATTGAGCATAACGGACGCAAGGATACCCTTCCCTATCCGAAACAGCCCGGCAGTTTCTATCATCTCAGCAAGGTACATGATAGCCACAACATTCACTTTGCCTGTAGAATCTGGGGACTAAGGGCGACCGATCTTAACCAGGGAGTTGTATATGGCGTGCTTACAGAAGAGACCGGAACAGATGAGCTATTAGTTAACCGTTTGGACTATGATGGTGTATTTGGCACGGCCTTAAATCGTTTTTGTATTCAGGCCGCCATTGGTCACCCTCTGACGGTTTATGGCACTGGTGGTCAGACAAGAGCTTTTCTTGACATCAGAGATACCGTAAGATGTATTGAAATCTCTCTGAATAACCCAGCCAATTCCGGTGAATTCCGCGTCTTTAATCAGTTCACTGAACAGTTCAATGTCCTGGATTTAGCTATTATGGTGAAAAAAGCGGCGGGTGCCCTTGGACTTAACGTTGAAATTCAGAACCTCGCCAATCCCAGAGTGGAGCTTGAGGAGCATTATTTCAATGCTAAAAATACCAAGTTGATTGATCTCGGTCTACAACCCCACTACTTGTCAGAATCCCTTATTGATTCCCTGCTGAACTTTTCAATTAAGTACAAGCACAGAGTGGATGAGCAACAAATACTGCCGAAGGTCAGCTGGCGCTAGTAAAAAAAAGTAAAACAGGTGGCAAGATCTAACCATCTGTTTTTTTAGAATGATATTTTCATGAAATCTGCATGCGAGTTGCTATCTTCACAGAAACTTTTCTGCCCAAAATCGATGGTATTGTTACCCGTCTTCGCCATACAGTAGAACATCTCCAGAGAAATGGAGAGCAAGTTCTTCTTTTTTGTCCAGACAGTGGAATCAAAGAGTACAAAGGCGCCAAAATTCAGGGTGTTTCGGCTTTACCTCTTCCTCTCTATCCAGAACTTAAATTGGCAGTACCTAGACCTACGCTGCGTAGGCACATAGAAGATTTTCAACCGGATCTTATTCATGTGATCAATCCAGCTGTCTTGGGCTTAGGTGGTATATATTACGCCAAGACTCTCGGTATTCCACTAGTTGCGTCCTATCATACTCATTTACCTCAATATCTTCAGCATTATGGAGTAGGAGCTCTAGAGGGGCTGTTATGGGAATTGCTGAAGCTGGCTCATAATCAAGCTCAGCTCAATCTCTGTACTTCTAGTGCTATGGTGAAAGAACTCAGCGCTCATGGTATAGAAAATGTAAATCTCTGGCAAAAGGGAGTAGATACCGAAATGTTTCATCCCCAGCTAAAGAATAAAGGTATGCGAGAGCGTCTCTCTCGGGGGGATCCTCATAATCCTCTTTTAATCTATGTTGGACGGGTATCTGCAGAAAAACAGATTGAAGATATTAAGCCTATTCTTGAGGCTATTCCCAACGCTAATCTGGCCATTGTTGGCAATGGACCTCATCGGACTAGTCTAGAGGAGTATTTTGCTGGGACCAGAACGCATTTTGTTGGCTATCTTGAGGGTTTAGAATTAGCTTCAGCTTATGCCTGCGCTGATACTTTTATCTTTCCTTCCCAGAGTGAAACCCTAGGACTTGTGTTGTTGGAGGCGATGGCTTCAGGCTGTCCTGTAGTGGCGGTAAATTCAGGTGGTATTCCTGATATTGTCAGCGATGGATTCAATGGTTTTCTCTTTAGTCCCAATGATCCTAAATCAGCGATTGAAGCCTGTCGAAAAATCCTGAATTTGAGCGAAAGCCAGAAGGAATTGCTCAGAACCCAAGCTAGAGAAGAAGCGGAAAAATGGAGCTGGGCAGCGGCAACTATTCAGCTCAAGACCTATTACCAATCTGTCTTAGAAACTAATTACCTTAGTTCGGTTGCTTGATGGCTCTTATCTCTAGGATATTTCTGCATCAGTTGCTTGACTTGTTCGGCATGATAAGAACTGCGGGTTAACGGAGTAGAAACAACTTGTAAAAAACCAATCGATTCACCATATTCGCGCCAAGAATTAAACTGGGCGAGACTGATAAATTCTTCAACCTTGAGGTGCTTAGAAGTAGGCTGTAAGTACTGACCTATTGTGACTATATCACAGTTGACATTGCGCAGATCTTCTAAAACAGCCTTAACCTCATCGCTGGTCTCTCCCAGTCCTACCATGATCCCGGATTTAGTATAGAGCCAGGGAGCTTGATCTTTAGTTCTTTTTAAAAGTTCTAGCGATCTTTGATAGTCTCCCTGTGGACGAACGCGTCGATAAAGCCTAGGTACAGTTTCGCTGTTATGGTTGAGAACTTCTGGATCTGCTTGCAAAATTTTATTTAGAGCAGACCAATTAGCACAGAGATCTGGTATTAGTACTTCAATGGTAGTATCAGGACTTTTTTCTCTAACCACTTCAATACACCTAACAAATTGACTGGCACCTCCATCGACAAGATCATCTCGATTTACCGAAGTAATCACAACGTGCTGCAACTTCATACGCAAGACTGCCTCGGCTAGACGAACTGGTTCAGAGGGATCTAATGGTTGTGGTTTCTTCTCAAAATCTATATCACAGTAGGGGCAAGCCCTTGTACAAGCAGGTCCCATAATTAAGAATGTGGCAGTAAGAGCTTGGAAGCATTCGCCGATGTTGGGACAAGATGCCTCCTCACATACAGTATTCAAATTGAGATCCCGCAGGATTTCCTTGACAGTTCCCACTTTTTGTAATTGGGGGGCCTTGACTCTCAACCAATCGGGTTTTACGTTCATCGTTTTAATCACCATTTAAAGTGTTTTTGAGCAAAAACCATGGCGGTTAGGATACTATAGCCATTCCTTTTTGATATAGCTGCCTTGCATAGTCTGTCCAGGTTCCCTGTCCCCAATAGCGAAAACAACTAGTTTGCACCAGAAGATTGTAAAGAAGGGCTTGCTCATATTGTGGATTTTTTTTATCCACATTGTCAAATTTATGGTGAAACTGTGCGCTTAATTGATTCATTGGTTCTAAAACATTTTCATAGCCCTTAACCCAGCTTAAATTGTTAGTCCAGGATGCTCCATCTACATGAAAGCTGGGATCGTTCTGCCGCAATTGGGCGATTACTGACTCAACAGCCTCTGGGCTGGAATGCTCTGGAGAGATTTTTTGCCATATCTTATGCTGCCCTCTGGCCTGGCAAATTGGATAGTCAGCAGGATCAACTCCAGCTTGTCTCAAAAGTTCTAGATATTCGCTTCCATTGATTCCAACTACACCATTTTGTTCAATGCCATTGCCCCTAATTTCTTGCCAAAGTGGAAGGAAATCTCGCGGGTAATCGTTCATCATCACACCACCATTTTCGCCATCAGCTATCTGAGATACAAGAGGTGGTATGTCAATAGTCCCTATTTTTTGCCTACCCATTCCTTTGGCCTCATGATAGGGCTGATTCTGGGCAACCAGTTTGGTATCGGAACCCTGCGTTTTAATCAATACTGTAATGGAGATCTCTTCGCCTCGACTATTGTAGGCTCTCAAGCGATTTGGTAAATATTTATCGCTCTGAAGTATTTGCGAACCATCCAATCTTTCTACTGTATGCTCTTGTACTAACAGCCAACTGTAACCACATTCCCGGAGAGCTTTGATAAATTCATACAATGTATCGGGGTGATTGGGTAGATGCATTTCTGGTGGCGAAAAACCACGTACCCGGCAGAGCGCACTTAGTCCGAAAATTGAAACAAATTGATGTTGCCAGGCTCTGATATGAAGTTTGATATCGGGAATAGGAGTAGAAGGTAATACTGCATGACTCCACATTGTGCCTAGCCATTCCACATGGGGAAAATAGCGAGGATTAATGGTGATATTTCTCAACTTTTCCAGAATATCTTCCTTGCCCATCTGTTCCAAGCCCCAAAGCAGATTGCCAGAGTAATCCAGCATGATCCTGGGATTTGCTCCAGATTCAACTAATTTTGGGATAAATTCACCCATGCGACCATAACACCAGGCAAAAACTCCGGCGTTGTGATTGTCCCCATCATGGGGATGCTCAAACATATACTGGAGATTGCTGATCAGCCGCCCTCCCTCGGCTGGTATGGTAGGCTGATGCATATGCAGAGCGCAGGCGAAACCAGACTGGATTTTCTCTAGGCTCAGGTTCGAACTGCACAATTGTCCCTTCTGACTCATTGCTTCGTCAATCATTTGGTCATCACCACAAATACTGGGCAGTACCTGTGTTGTAGTCTGAAGATTCATTATTATTTATCTATTAGGCTGAAAGCAGATTAATATTGCTAAATTGGAAAACACTATCGCGAGTTTTACCTTGATCGTCGATGCTGTTGATTATTTGTCGCGAAGGAATATAGTATTTACCTATTTTTTCGTAGCTGTCAATATGCTGGCGATTAGCCTTGACATTGCCCGTAGTAGCATCCCTAAATACAGCTTTATACACAGTAGGCAGATAGCCATCTTCTGTCTGCAATGTCTCTATGGTATCGATTGTAAAAGATAGTCCTCCCATCTGGCGGCTAACCTGGCTGATGATATCGCCCCTGACGCGGTAGTTTGAGCCCATCGACTCTCCAGTGACGAAAATTTCTACAGATCCGCTACCATCAATCTCACCTAGACTAAAAATATTTTTGCCATGGGCTTGGGAGAAATTTGAATGCTTGCGATGAGTTACTATGTCCCAGAGATGTTTATTAACAAATTCAGCTAATTGACTATCCTCAGCTCCTTCGACTCTAGATTGAAGTTCAGCGCTTACAACTACATTTACCTTACAGGTAGTCTGATCATCTTGGAATAAGAGATCCGCGGTATAACCTGGGAAAAATTCATCCCAAGTATAACGGTTCTCATAAGCCCTTTGAAAAATTGTTTGAGCGGTTTCGCTTATCGATGTAGACATATTTTTATGACATTGACGAAGAATTATATATCTTCGACTATACATCCTGGCGATCTTCTTTAGTCATTCCATTCTCCTTTAGGAGGAACATAAGGGTTACGTCCGAAAGTACGAGATAATTCGCTATCTTGATCTCGTCCGCCTTTAAGCCATTGCCTGATAGCTACTTCGACAACTTTACCGGGATCGTTGGTGAGATGCCGAAGCTGCTCTAATAAATCTGAGTCAATATATATGGATAATTTTTCTTTTTCGCCTTTTCTCTCTGACGTCTCGCTCTCGTCCATAAACTTTATTTACCTCTTTTTTATGTAATCTTATCGGTTGTCAAGTATTTATGTCATTAACTATGGTTTTTGGGCTATTCTGGTAAAAATCAGAAAAAACAAAATATGGCTTTAGATATATTTTCTTCCAATAACCTATTTGCACTTTCTCTTTTGCCTTACCTAGGTTTCTTGTGGTTTCTCACACGTTCTAAACAAGCTCCTCGATTATCCCTGCTTGGTTTTTATATTTTACTGGTTTTTGTTGGAGTAACAATACCTGCCGGGATATATGCCCAGAATCATTACCATAATAATCTTGCCAATGTGGATTGGCTTCATGGATCTGCCGAATCTTTACTGACTTTTTCCAATATTTTAGTTGTTTTAGGCTTTGCTAAGGCTATCAGGAAAAAAAACACTTCTGTTTAAAACTTTCCAGGATATCAAAAAAGTCGTTCCAAACCAGATAAGACTTTTCCTCGCTTTCAAGGTAAGTTATCAATCTGTCGCGGGCAAAAACAAAATCTGCGCTAAGGGACATATTGATATCAGTTACGGAATCTCCTATGGCTATGGTCTCCTGAGCAACATATTGCTTCATCACTTCCGACTTGGCTACCAATTCGGTCCCCTCTTCAAAAGCTGAATAGACTTTCAGGTATTGCTCATCGGTCTCCACCTCTAAGGCATATATATCAGTAACTAAATTTGTCAGGCCATTTACTTCGAGCACTTTTTCAATCATACCCCGTAGCCCACCAGAGACAATAATAAAAGGAATATTTTGTTTTTGCAGAAAGCTTAAAAATTCAGCCAATCCTTCACGAATAGGTTGTTGCGCTGAGTATTCCAAAATCTCGCAATAGCTACTTGAGGGAATCGATTCAACGAGTCTTCGGACACCTTCACGCAAACTGAGATGGCGACTGTACATCTGCGGCATGAGCTTGGCAGAGAGCGCTGGAGAAAAATGACTGAGCATGCCAGAGAATGTCTCAACCGCTGTAATTGTACCATCAAAGTCACAAAAAACCACCTGATTGTGCAGAGGTGTTGTTGTCTCCATAAGAATAAATATAAAAAAAATAGCAGGCGGAACTATCTCCAACCTGCCAAGAATACTATTTTTGGGCTGCAGCAAGATTCTCTTTTACAAAATCCCAGTTAATCAGTTTCTCAACAAAAGTATCAATGTAAGAAGGTCTTTTGTTTTGATAATCCAGATAATAAGCATGTTCCCAAACATCCATGGTCAGCAAGGGAATCTGACCAGCTGTCAAGGGGTTGTCAGCATTGCCGGTCTTGGTAACCTTGAGTGTTCCCTTGTCTAAAACCAGCCAGGCCCATCCACTGCCAAACTGAGTGGCACCGGCTTTTTTAAACTCATCAACGAAAGCAGCAAAGCTTCCGAAGTCTGCATCGATTTTCGCAGCCAAAGCATCAGTTGGAATTCCACCACCATGGGGCTTGATGCCTTTCCAATAAAAAGTATGGTTCCAAGCTTGGGCAGCATTATTAAATATGCCAGCTTTGCTAGGATCTCCGGCAACAGACTTGATCACATCTTCCAATGTTTTTTTGTCTAGCTCTGTATCTTTGACCGCTGCATTGAAATTATTGACATAAGCCGCGTGATGCTTATCGTGGTGAAACTCTAGCGTTTCTTTAGAAATGTAGGGCGCGAGTGTCTCGTAACCAAAGGGAAGAGGAGGAAGCTCGTATGACATATGTGTTTTATTCCTTTGAGATGTTGTATTAAGTTTTATTACCAGCACACAGTTTTAATTCTAACCCAATGCGCGTGCAGCTTAATTTTGTCTTTTTTATAACAAAGTAGCCTTACACTATTACCGCCTTTTAGTCAATACACATTTAATATTCTGAACAATATAGTCGAAAAAGGGCAAATATTTTGATAATTGAACGAGGTAAAAGCAGGATGTCTTCATGGGCAGCTAGGGTGTATGTACTTTTTTTAAAAAACAATATTAAAATCGCTTATCGAAATATGAGAGAAGATTTATGCGTTCAAACCCGAAAAATCTGATAAAGAAAATGCCCTAACTTTATCCTGATAGGGAATGTAAATACTTACTTAAATATTTGTTCTATAAAAGTACCAGTTGGTGAGTAAATTAATCTTAATAAGTAAAAACTATAGTTCGACCACTAAAATAGCTTATTTATAAGCAGAAGTCAACTCATTGGAAGAAATAGCACATTTACATAAAAGGCTACACATAAACTAGAATAAATCCTGTTGATAAATCTGTTTAATTTTGCGCGGTTTCAGATAAATCAAGCACACCTGTGAGGAGTATCGAGTGGTTTCAGTAGATATTTACCTAATAAAAAATCTATTGAACTGCACAAAAAAACAAACAAAGGAGCTTATGGATAATAGACTTTCACTCATGACATTAATCGCTTGCACAAGCATGTTAACTGTCTTTAATCTCAATGGAGCACGTAGTGAAGAGATAAAGGGCACAGACTTGCAGCAAGCCAAGGAAGGGATAGTTGAACTTGATCCTTCCCAGAACAATGTTGAGCAGAAGACTGGTTTTCCCGAAGAAATTTCTAAACCGTCTCTTAAGGTTCAGTCCGTTAAATTGACCAAGAGGGGTATTGCATCTTGGTACGGACCTGGTTTTCATGGACGGCTGACAGCCAATGGAGAGAGATTCAATTCCAATAACTATACTGCTGCACACAAAACACTACCTTTTGGCACTAAGGTAAGGGTGACAAATATTGGCAACGGACGTTCAGTCATGGTTAGAATTAATGATCGTGGTCCCTTTATTCGAGGGAGAGAAATAGATCTTTCGGCTCAAGCAGCCAGAGTTCTGGATATTTCCGGAATAGCTCCGGTTAAACTGGAAGTTATTAGCTTCTAGAAATATTTCGGCGGAGATTGGTAATGAGGGTTTTAAAGACAGTTTTAGGACTTAAGGCTGCTCTGCAAGAACATCAAAAACAAAAAGTGGGGCTGGTTCCCACAATGGGGGCTCTCCACTACGGTCATCTTTCCTTAATTGAAAGAGCTAAATCTCAAAACGATATAGTAGTAGTCAGTATCTTTGTAAATCCACTTCAATTTGGCCAAGGTGAGGATTACCAAAGATACCCCCGTAATATCGATCAAGATATTTCCCTTTGCCATGGCTCTGGCGTAGATATACTTTTTGTTCCCTCAGTTGAGCAAATGGTTATCCAAAGCCAGCAAATGCATTATACAGTGGTTCCACCTGAACATTTGATAGCAAATCTATGTGGACCTTTTCGCCCGGGTCATTTTGCTGGTGTTGCAACTATTGTTTGTAAATTATTTAACATTGTTGAGCCTGATACAGCCTATTTCGGCGAAAAAGATTTTCAGCAACTGGTCATCCTCAAAAAGATGGTTGAAGATCTCAATTTGCCCGTATTTATCAAAGGATGTCCAACAATTCACGAGCCTAGTGGACTGGCCATGAGCTCCCGTAATATCTACCTAAGTGCCAAAGAAAAAGAAGAAGCAATTGGTATCAATGCATCATTGACTCATGCCAAACGCGCTTTTGACAGTGGGCAGAGATTATCTTCTTCTTTGCTTGCGCTTGTTAAAGTTTCTCTTCAAGAGAAATCTCCCAACTTCAAGTTGCAATATTTGGAATTGGTAGATCCAAATAACTTGGCACAACTAGAAAAAATAGAAGATGCCGGGGTAATAGCAATTGCTGGCTATCTGGGTAAAACCCGTTTAATTGATAATATTATTTTCAATAGCCAACTTCCAATTGTCACTATAGACGGACCGGCCGGGGCTGGTAAATCTACTGTTACCAAGAAACTAGCAGGTGAGCTTGGTTTACTATACCTAGATACTGGAGCCATGTACCGCGCCGCCACATGGTTACTCAAATCTCAAGATATTTCCCTTGAAGATAACATAGCCATTGCTGAGGCCATCTCGAGCATAGAATTAGAGCTATTGCCATCAGATTCGAGTAAATACTCATGCGAAGTATATCTTAATCGAGAAAGAGTCACAGAAGAAATTCGCTCCTTGGAGATCACCTCACTGGTTTCACAGGTCGCAGCCATTGACTCTGTAAGAGCCAAACTAGTTGAGTTACAAAAAGATATTGGCAAAAAAGGAGGCTTGATTGCTGAAGGTAGGGATATGGGTACAGTAGTCTTTCCTCAAGCTGGACTCAAAATATTTTTGACAGCTTCTGTTAACGAAAGGGCTAACCGTCGATTCAAAGATCTGCAAAACCAGGGAATCGAAAAGACAAATCTTGAAGAATTAACCCAAGAGATTGCCAAAAGAGATCATCAAGATAGCATCAGAAAAAATTCTCCCCTGCGCAAAGCTGATGATGCAATTGAGATAATCACAGATGGGCTTACTCTTGAAGAAGTATGCCAGAAGATCGCCAAGCTCTATTTTGGAAAATAAAAAATACAAAAAGGGGAAATCTCTCCCCCTTTAATGTAGGGATTAAGCCTGACGAGAATAATATTCAACTACCAGCAGTTCGTTAACCTGAAGTGCTACCCACTCCCTTTCGACAACTCCATTGACCTTGCCAGTGAGTGTACCTTTATCGAATTCTAAATGACTCGGCAAATTTGCCAGTCCCTTCCATTCAAGATTAGCTTCCACTAAGCGACGGGATCCCTCCCGTTCTCTTACCTTGATCATGTCGCCTGGACGACATTGATAGCTAGGAATATCTACAACACGTCCATTAACAGTGATATGTCCATGATTTACCAACTGTCTGGCCGCAGGAACAGTACCTGCCATACCCAAACGGAAGACAGTGTTGTCTAAACGCATTTCCAGTAGCTGCAAAAGAACCAGTCCGGTAGAACCACTAGCGCTGCGAGCACGACGAACATAGCGCAGAAGTTGCTTTTCAGATACTCCATAGTTAAAACGCAGCTTTTGCTTCTCTTTTAGGCGAACAGCATATTCTGAGCTCTTTTTCCTTGCCTTTCCATGTTGTCCTGGTGGATCGGTACGACGTCGTAAACCTTTACGACTTAAGCCTGGTAATTCTCCTAATCTACGGACTATGCGCAGACGAGGACCTCTATAACGAGCCATATAACTTTTTTTCTCCTTGATGCTGAGTACTTAAAATTTACCCAAAATAACCATTATACTGGATTAATTCGAACTATAAGCAGAGAGAAATAAGAAAGCTTAAGATCTCTAGAGTTTTCTAGATCTCTATAGACTTTTTCTTCTGCCTGGCTCGCTCTCTCGACTATATAACTATTCTTTAAGAGATTATAGAATTTTAGGATCTGCCAAACCTGAGAATAAACCGAACTGACTTTGAGTAGTATTAGTGTATCCGCATGCCGTAGGTATTCTTCAAGCTGATCGAGATTATATAAAGCAGGCAAGACCACCAGTCTCTGTTGTCTTTGAGCTAGTGGAATCCCCAAGCTGGCTGCGGCAGATAGGGGAGATATAACTCCAGGGACAGCTTTTACTAAAGACTCTGGATGCAAATCTAGAAGTTTTTGGGACAAGTAGATAAAAGTACCATAAAAATTCACATCTCCCTCACATGCGAAGGCAACGTCTTGACCTACTGATAAATAACTCCAGACTGATTCAGCAGCTTTGTGCCATGCTTTATCCAGGATTGATTCATCTTGTACATAAGGAAAACTCAGAGGCAAGAGTGTCTGATGCTGAGATAACCAAGGCTGGATTATTACTTGTGCTACTCCAGGCTTATCGTCTCTACCGGAGGGAAAAGCGATCACTTTGGTGCTCTGTAACAGTCTGACCCCTTTGACTGTTATCAGATCTGGATCTCCTGGACCTACACTGATTCCGTATAAAATACCAATGGTCACTAGTTCTTTAAAAAATTAATATGCCACGTCCTACTGTTATTGTACCCGGTTACTTCGCAGAAGCTATTGAATATTCTCACCTAGAGAGTTTTCTCCAAGACAATGATATTCCAACCTTAACAGTTTCTCTAACCAAGTGGGACTGGCTACCTACTGTCGGTGGACGATCCATGGTGCCAATCTTGCGAAAAATTGATATTGCAGTTGAAAGTCTCCTGCGGCAATATCCCAAATCTCCAATCAATATTATTGGGCATTCAGCAGGGGGGTGGATTAGCAGGATTTATCTGGGAGATCAACCCTATAACGTACATGGTGAGAATGAGGATGTGGTTTGGTTCAAAAACCATCATATTCATAGCCTGATTACCTTGGGCACCCCTCACCGCAGCGGCGAGTATTGGACAAAGAAAAATCTAAATTTCGTCAATGACAATTATCCTGGCGCTTTCCATCCCAATATCAACTATATTTGTATAGCCGGTAAACTGATTTATGGCGAGCCCAACTTCAGTAAATGGCTATCTTATAATAGCTATAAGCTAACTTGTGGAAAAGGCTCAAGCTGGGGAGATGGAATTACACCAATCGAATCTGCTCATCTTTTAGGAGCCAACAACATAGTCCTCGAAGGAGTTGGACATTCACCAAGCAGCAAAAACCCTTGGTATGGCTCACCGCAAATCGCCAAACAATGGCTAAAGTATCTCTGATGTCGCCACATCAAGAGAGTTGTTCATAAACAACAATTCACATTATTTGCATTCATTTACAATAACTTTATAATAAGTTACAATAGATAAAAGTGGAGGAAATCCGCGATGAATCTAACTTGGCAAAGAACAAAATCACTGACTTTTCTTGTTGCTCCTTTTTTTCTTTGGGGTACATCGATGGTTGCGATGAAAGCCGTGATAGGCGATAGCAGTCCCCTATTTATGGCTGGCTTTAGGTTGGTGCCTGCTGGGATTTTGCTCCTCATTGTTACTTTGTGGCAAAAAAGACAACAACCCAATGATCTTCGGGCTTGGCTCTGGATAGTTCTGTTTGCCCTAGTCGATGGCACCATGTTTCAGGGTTTTTTGGCAGAAGGACTCAATCGCACGGATGCGGGTTTAGGCTCAGTTATCATAGATTCTCAGCCTTTGGCAGTTGCACTGATGTCAAGCTGGCTTTTTGGTGAAGTCATCGGACTATGGGGCATATTAGGGCTGAGTCTAGGAATTGTGGGAATCAGTATAATTGGCTTACCTGAACAATGGCTAGATAGCCTTTGGCAAAGAAACTGGGCTGATCTTGTACCTAGCTGGTCAGGCTTTTTTGGAAGCGGGGAGATGTTGATGTTGTTTGCCTCTCTCTCTATGGCTGTCGGAACTATTTTGATTCGCTATGTATGCCTTCACAGCGATCCTGTAGTTGCTACGGGTTGGCATATGATAATCGGTGGTATTCCTCTTTTTGTCTCTTCGGCCTATTTGGAAAATGAACAATGGGTTAATATCACTAAGCAGGGTTGGCTGTCCTTGGGATATTCGGCTATATTTGGTAGTGCTATTGCCTATGGACTGTTTTTCTACCTAGCCTCTTTGGGCAATCTGACCAGTTTGAGTTCACTGACTTTTTTAACTCCTGTGTTTGCTCTAAGCTTTGGCAATTTCTTTCTCTCTGAATATCTCACCACCCTACAATGGTGTGGAGTTAGCCTCACTATAGTGAGTATCTATTTGATTAATCAAAGAGAAAATATGAACAGACAAATTGTCAGCTTTTATAGTTTTTTCGCCAAGTTAATAAACCTTCAGAAGCAATCAGTGGATTCAAACTTCTAGCTAGATTAATAAAAAATGTTTGTTATAATCTAGTTATGAGTTACTGACATTTGACAAAGATCATTAATTTAACTATCAAATCCGAGATTGAACCTTTTTAAGTAAAAACAACACTATTTAAATAGGAGATATCCTAAGAGTGAATAGGGAGAAAACCTAATGATTGAATTTGAATTAGTCGGAGACCTTAGTCTTAGAGAATTACTAGATAGATCTCTATGGAATCTGGGCGGTGATGTAATAATAGAAAACAATCTAGATAGATCTTACCAAGAACTCAACTGCGAAAAAATAAGTACTGAATGTGGAGATAGGTTTATTATTTATGCCTACGATTGGGAAAATCGCGCATATTTGTTAGGTATTTTTAGAAAATGGAACAATACAGGGAACCTAAAATATCTAACACAACAGGATAATCATTTAATAATCCAAGGTCGCGCAGTTCAAGTTTCTATTGAAGATGGACTAATCATTGAGGGACTTTAGCAACTAAACCATACAATAGAAAATTATCTCGATATTTCTCCTTGGTGGTCCTTACTTTTTATGTCAAATCGCAACAAGCATCTTTTTTTGTTAGGTTCACTTCTACCTGGATTACTTTTACTGCTTTTAGGATCTTCCTGGGCAGGTAGTCCAACCTCGTTTGAGCAATACAAAGGTGAATGCCTCAGGCATACCAATACAAGGGGGTTGTCTACTACTGATGGCGAGAAACTCTGCAACTGCACTATTGCCAAATTCCGCGCCAATTATGATGCCAGTCAGTTTGGGGCAATTTTACTCAAAGCCAAAGCCAATAAGAAGATTCAGGCAACCTTTAAATCTGTTGGCGAGTCCTGTTACGATGAGATTCTATACGATGGTTGAACTGATTTATAGAATTGCTAACTATTCTTGTAAGATTGTTATTGTTTCAAAGACAGGACAACATCCTTCTGGAGTTACCTTAAAATCATAGAGTGGGGATTTAGTATTCCAGCACTTTTGTCCGCGGTAGTGGCGGCAATTACGACAACAGTCTATATCTTCAGTTCTTTTATTGTTTTCGTTATTGTGCAAGATTAATTCTCTTTCTGGCAGTCCCCTAATAACTAGTTCGTCACCCTGCCATCTGGCTTCCACAATACCTGTACCAGAGAAAACAGACCAGCGGGTATCATTACTGATTAGATTTGGCAAAGAAATTACAATTGAACTGCCAAATTCATTGAGTTCTCCTTCATAAAGATTAAAGGTAGATAAGACCGGCTGGACAAATTTTTCACCGATGGGCAAATCCACTTGATGGAGTCTAGATGGCACATGAAGCTGATAGCGGTTTTGCAATTCTTCTAGGGCGGCTAAATCTTTTAGATAGTTGGCAGGTCCATGAATCAAGATTACATGTTGAGGACGCAAATTATGAATCAATTGAGTGGTATTGCGTCCATCGCTATGTTCAGCTAAAAGATATTGAACACAATGTAGATCTGTAAATATCTGTGCAAGATTTTTCTTATGTTCGGGTATTAAAACTAACCAGGATTGATCACAATATTGAAGTATTGTTGATGGATCATCACATAGCAATATATAGGGTGAATTGTTAGGCTGGTTTTCTGGACTGATGCGGTGCATTTTGGGAAAAACTCGCTCATCCCAAAATAGGGGTTGATGCTTGGCGAAATTTTGAACAGCTATTGGAAATTGTGGCAAAAGTTGCAAATAAATATCACAGGCCACCGCTAGTTGACCAGTTACCCAGATGTCAAGTTGCCTACCAGTGAATTGATGATGTGAACGCAGCAGTTTGAGAATTTCCTGTCCTAGCCCTAATGTGTCTACCAGAAATGCAATATTTTGCCCTATACAGAGAGAATTATGTATTAATTCCATAAGGGTTTTTTCCTGTTGACGTCTGTGAGGATGACGATTGGTACCGTAGGTTCCCTCGAGGATCAAAATGTCGGGATTAAGTCCGCGCAATGGTTCGATCGACAATCCTTCTACCAACTGAAAACTGGATAGACAAAAGTCCCCTGTATAAAAAATTCTATAAGAGCGCCCCTTAGTTTGATAGGTTAATAAAAAAGATGCTGCCCCGGGGATATGACCAGCAGGGAAAAGCTCTACTGTTAGATTTTCTAAAACCTTTACTGGCGAGCGCCAAGGAATTTCGTGGCAAAATCTATTGATTGTCTCATAGGTTATGGCTGGCCAAAGAAGAGTAAGAAGATAGGCTGTAACTCCGCTGGCAAATATGGGAACATCTGGCCATATTTGATGAAATGACAAAAGTCCTCCAGCGTGATCTCTATGTGCATGACTACAGAGAACAAGATCAACTGCTGGATTTTTGCATAAATCACTGAGATCATCGAGTCCACAATCAATTAGGACACTGTATTCCCCAATTTCCAGAAGTAAGGCAACTCCTTCATCATCTTGCCCAGTACCATATGGCATACAGGAGAAGCTGACTTCTTGGTTAGACCAGCGTCTCATTGATTCTCAAAAGTATCTAGTGTGCTGTCCCATTGCCATGGTAGTCATCGGAATCATAGAAACCGTTTTTGGTAGCAAAGAAAAGCGAAGAAACAATAAAAAAACCACCTAAGATTAACATGATCAATTTGACATCCATAATTGAGACTGCTCCGGTTTCTTTTGCTCTTATATTCTAGGACATATTCTAACTTTTCTTAAGCGTTAAGGAATTCTTTTCATTTCTCTTGCGCCACCAGCCAAAGAGAGTGCTAGCAATGAAAATACTAGAATAACCACCCGAGACAAAACCAATGATCAGTGCTAGAGCAAAAAGCTTGAGTGTTTCCCCGCCAAATAGAAAAATAGCCAGCAGGGTTAACAAAACGGTCATAATAGTATTTATAGAACGCCCTAAAGTCTGATTCACTGAATCATCAATTATTTTATCTATTGGGTAATCAGGAAATTTCTGAAGATTTTCCCTGATCCGATCATAAATCACCACAGTGTCATGAACAGAAAAACCAATTATGGTCAGTAATGCTACTAGAAACAGGCTATCCACCTCTACTCCAGTTAAAAGCCCCAGAATAGCAAAAACACTTATTGTTATCATCACGTCGTGAAGTAAGGCAATTACAGCAATAACAGCATAGTCAAATTCAAAACGTAGGCTCAGATATACAACAATGGCAAAGAAGGAAACTATTAAAGCTATGATGCCGGAATTGAGTAGATCTTTTCCTACAGTGGGTCCGACTGAGTCAATCTGAGTTTGTTTTTGGTCAAATTTCCCAATTTTTTCTTCTAATGATTGTTGTAAGTTAATTCTTTGTTGGGGATCGAGTGATTTGGTCCTAATAGAAAGTCCATGTTCTCCAATAATTTGGATACTGCTATCGCCCAGATTTTGAGATTTCAACAATTCTCTAATAGCTTCAACAGAGATAGGATTTTTACAGTTATTTTCAATAGAACAATCCAACTCTAGCTGTAATCTGGTACCACCAATGAAATCCAGCGCAGGCCTCAAAGGCGAGCCTATCTGGGAAAAACTTAGCAGCATAGCCAAAATACCCGCTATTGTAATGACAATAGAAACACTCCACCAGAAACGTTCATGTTTAACGACACTGAGGGTCATGACTGTTTTCTCCTATTTGACAGTAGCTGGTAGATTAGGGCAGAAAAGTTCGGGTTTTTGTCGAAGCTTGGGAATTCCCAAAACCAGGAGCATTAGAAATGTACGGGTACATGTCACAGCCGTAAACATACTGATCAATACCCCTATGCTCAAAGTAACAGCAAAACCTTTTACTAGCCCAGAACCAAACCAGAACATTGAAGCACAGGCAATCAATGTCGTCACAGTACTATCCAAAATAGTGGTAAAGGCTCGGAAAAAGCCACTTTCTACTGCACGATATAGGCTTTTATTCGCCCTGAGCTCTTCTCTAGTCCTCTCAAAGATAAGTACATTAGCGTCTACTGCCATACCAATGCTCAGAATATAGCCGGCAATACCAGGTAGGGTCATGGTCACACCAACCAGGCAGAAAGCAGCAAAAGTCAACAAGGCATAGATCACCAAGGAGACATCTGCTACCAATCCAGGAAGGCGATAGTATACACCTATAAAAACCAGAACCAAAGACAACCCAGCCATAGCGGCATAAATACTGCGCTTAATACTATCCTGCCCGAGAGTAGCTCCTATAGTACGGTTTTCAACTACGGCAACAGGAAAAGGCAAAGATCCTCCTCGCAGCTGAATTGCCAGATCCTGGGCTTGTTCTATTTTAAAATCTCCAGTGATGATTGCCATTCCACCAGTGATACCGGTTTGAGCAAACTTGACCTCTACAGTAGGAGCGCTGATCAATTTGTTGTCTAAGAAAATACCAATACTGCGACCAGTTCCAGCCAACAACTTAGTTAGCTCAGCAAACTCTTGTCCTCCTATTTCATCAAAGCGAAGAGCAACAGACCAAAGATTATTGCCTCTTTCTGGAGCTTCAGGGCGAGCGTCTTTTAGATTTTTTCCAGTGATTACTGGACGATCAAAAAGTTTACTGATTGCTTCTTCTGATGTGAGAAGAGATTTCTGCAACCGGGCCAATTCCTCTGGTTTATTTTCTTTTCTTACACTGGCTATTTGCTCCTCCAAGGCTTTTTGGTTGCTATATTCTGCTCGGAATTGGCTTTGTGTGTCTATCTTTTGAGCCCGAAATTCCAAAAGAGCAGTACCACCTAAGATTTTCTCTGCCTCTTGCGGATCAGTTACTCCAGGTAGCTGCACCAGGATCCGGTTACCTCCTACAGTTTGAATGATAGGTTCAGCCACACCTAGCCCATTGATCCGATTTTCAATTACCTTTTTAACTGCATTGAGATCTTGTGTTGTGATCTGCCCAGAGTTATTAGGATTTTTGATCTCGACTGTCAACTGGGCACCGCCGCGCAAATCAAGTCCCAACTGCAAGGGCAGTCTTTGAATAATCGTAAGAGCAGCAGCGACCAGGAGAACTATAAATATTAGGATCAATTTTTGCTTTTGCATAATGCCTCACGAATAACAGAAAACTTACCCAATTTTTTTAGCCTACTATATGTTTAACAGATTCAACAATCTGAGCTGGTTGAACAATTGTCAGTTTTTCTAAACCACCATTGTAAGGAGTGGGAATATCTTGTGAAGAGAGCCGAACTACGGGAGCATCCAGCTCATCGAATATCTGTTCGTTAATCAAGGCAACCAATTCAGCGCCAATTCCCCCAGTTTTCATGCATTCCTCAACGATGATCACACGGTGGGTCTTGGTAATGGACTTGACAATGGTTTCCATATCAAATGGCTTGAGCGAGAGAAGATCGATAATTTCGGGATCGTAGCCTTCTGCTTCGAGTTGTTTGGCCGCTTGCACACAATGATGTCTCATGCGTGAGTAAGTTAAAAGAGTCACATCTTTGCCAGGACGAACTAATTCAGCGCGATCCAACGGCAACACATACTCTTCATCGGGAATATCTTCTTTCAAGTTGTAAAGCAAGACATGCTCAAAAAACAGGACGGGATTTTCGTCTCTAATTGCTGCCTTGAGAAGACCTTTAGCATTGTAGGGAGTAGAGCAGGCCACAATTTTCAACCCTGGAACAGCGTGAAAATATGCTTCTAGTCTTTGGGAATGCTCTGCGCCCAATTGCCTGCCAACTCCACCAGGGCCTCTAATAACTACAGGAATTTTAAAATTGCCGCCAGAAGTATATCGCAACATTCCGGCATTATTGGCAATCTGGTTAAAAGCCAACAGCAAAAAGCCCATATTCATTCCTTCGATGATGGGTCTTAGACCAGTCATTGCTGCGCCTATGGCCATACCTGTAAAACTATTTTCAGCAATGGGAGTGTCTAAAATTCTCAGATCACCATATTTTTTGCAGAGATCCTTGGTGACTTTGTAAGATCCGCCGTAATGCCCAACATCCTCTCCCAATACGAATACTCGTTCATCTCGGGACATCTCTTCGTCAGTAGCTTGTCGTAGTGCGTTAAATAATAAAGTTTCTGCCATTTGCTGCTCTAAAATGCGCCTAAAAGTATAATCATCCTACCATTCTAAGGGTTCAAGATAGATCTTGGCTTTTAGGAGATCTTACAAATAGATATTTTTACCTGGTTTTTTGTAGGCTATAATAACTTTAATAAACTTTTGTAAACTATTTTTAAGAGTCACTATTATGCCTACCCCCCAGCCTACAAAATCGCCCAAGATAGAAGAGCCTAAATTCGGTTTCAATACTTATGCAGAGCGTCTCAATGGAAGAGCGGCCATGGTCGGGTTTGTTTTAACGCTCTTGATTGAGTATTTTACCAAGCAGGGGCTATTGGCTTGGTTGGGACTACAGTAAGGGGTTGGCTGATTTTGCCCAAACAACCGTTCATGTTCAGGTAACCTATCAGTCCTGGCAGGAAGCCATACTTTCAGGAGAGGTCACAGCCTCTTCTTATACGTGGTGGTTCAAATGGAGCTTCATGCAGGGTCATTTGTCTGTGTATCCTTCTCTGGGGCGGGCTCTAATATTTGAACCCCTCAATCGTTTTCTGGAGCGTTCTGACTATCAGCTTGAACCTGGTGGAACATATCAATTTACTGTAAGGGGAAAATTTTAATGTTTCAACGTTCCAATGAGATAGAGAAGAGCCATTCTAATGGCCACCCCATTGGTAACTTGATCGCTAATCAGGCTCAATGAGCTATCATCCACCAGTTCTGAAGAAATTTCCACCCCCCTGTTGACAGGGCCAGGATGGAGAACCTTGGCTCCCTTTTTACAATGAGCAAGACTCTCCCTCGTGATACCAAATTGCTGATGATATTCGCGCAGGCTGGGGATAAGCTGCTCACCCATGCGCTCTTTTTGAAGTCGCAGCGTCATCACAAAATCAGCATCAGCCAAGGCGTTGGCAAGTTCTCTATGTATTGTTATTTTACCTGGTACGAACTGGCTAAATAGTTCGGGAAGCAAAGTGGGGGGACCTGCTAAGTGAATGTCACATCCTGCTTTGGTGAGGCTCCAAATATTAGATCTGGCAACCCTAGAGTGGAGAATATCCCCAACAATGGCTATTTTTTTGCCGGACAACAACCCGATTCTGGGAGTTTCTGAATCAAGCAGATTGCAAAGAGTAAAAAGATCCAGAAGAGCCTGTGAGGGATGTTCATGCTGGCCATCTCCTGCATTTAGAACTGAAACCCCATTCCCCAGTCTGTCCATTTCAGCTGCAATTGCCTGAGGAACACCCGCATGTTGGTGACGAATGACCATAATATCGGTTCCCATTGCCAGATAGGTCATGGCAGTATCTAGAATTGTTTCTCCTTTGCTCAAAGATGAAGTGCTCGGTGAAAAATTGAGAGTATCAGCAGAAAGTCTTTTGGCCGCCAATTCAAAACTGCTTCTGGTTCTAGTCGAGGATTCAAAAAAAAGATTGGTAATCACCTGACCTTGGAGCGCGGGTACTTTTTTGGTGGCTCTTGATAGGACTTCTCGAAAACTAGATGCTGTCTCGAGCAATATATCATATTCAAATTCTTGCCAATCGACTAGCCCTAATATATGGCTTCTGTTCCACTTGTTCTCATTCATATGTTCTTTATAGTCCCAATTCCCTTTTGAGGAGATCAATTGAGATTTGATCAATATAATTTTTGCTGGAAATCAACTCTGGCATCCAGATTAAATGCTCTCTAAGAGCTGAGATAGTGTTTTTTACCAAAGGATAGCTAACGGGATCTGCGATGATCATATGAGCAGATCTCACTAAGGAATGCAATCTCGACCGGTCACTGGTTTGCGCAGTCATTACCAACAGCTCATCGCCTCGCAAGCTATGTACCAGCATCTCTGCAGTTCTAAGTATTCCAGTGCTTAGACTGACGATGCCCAACCGTTTATCATTGGGTAGATTTTTGATAATAGTTAATTCGGCTTGAAAGTTATAAATATCAATTGGGATCACCCTAATATTTTTTGTAAGAGCAATTGTTTCAACCTCTGGAATAAAATATCTATTGGTAACTACTGTGGCAGAGATATTTTTTTGAAGAATATCCTCCAACTCTTCAATAGGAACCAATTCCAAAGGAATAGCCAGAAAATGCTCTAGGTTTTCTAAAATTAATTCTCCCACACCAAGATCGCTCTGCGGGGCAGCTACGAATACCTTGACACCGCAACGAATACGCCAATCAATTTCCGCTAAAAACAATTCCCTGATTTGTGAAAGGGAAAGATTCTGCTTGATTAAACTATCTAGGGTTTTTTGGATTAGCTCATTGGCTGCTGGATATTCCTGTAATATAGGCGAAAGATTTTTTCCCTGTGGTTTAACATAGATTCCTGATCCGATCAGTGATTCCACCAAACCGTCATCCTCTAGTTGCTTATAAACCTTGCTGATAGTATTACGATGGAGTCCAGTTAATGAGCCTAACTGCCTAGTACTAGGTAAACGGTGACCAGGTGGATACTGCCTGGTGGCAATAGCAAAGCGGAGCTGGTTAAACAACTGGACTGAGGGGGAAATGTCGCTATCAGGTTGGATACGAAACTGTAACATTGAAGAGAAATCGATCAAGTCTATTGTCTTTTATTTTGCTACATAGGGCAGAGTAAAATCAAAATATATTATTTAGATAATTCTTTACATGACAAAAATTACAACCCAAACAATACAAATATTCAATGGAGAGACTGCGATAGATGCCTATCTAGCTACAACAGATATACCAAAGTCTTCTTGGGGGATAGTGGTTGTTCAGGAAATATTTGGAGTCAATGATCATATTCAGGATGTAACCAGACGTTTTGCCGAGCAAGGTTATGCCGCCATTGCTCCTGCTATTTATCAACGAAGCGCTCCCGGTTTTCAGGTTGGCTATGATGCTGAGGGTATGCAATTGGGTGTTCAGTATAAAGAGCAAACCACAGCAGAACAATTGCTAGGGGATATTCACTCTGCTGTTGATTATTTAAAAACCTTACCCTACGTAAAAAAAATAGGAATCATTGGTTTTTGTTTTGGCGGATTGGTAGCCTATTTGAGTGCTAGTCTCAACTCGATTGATGCTACTGCTTCATTTTATGGAGCAAAGATAGTTTCCTTTAGGCCTGGTGGCGGTGAACCTACTATTGCAGTAACCCCCCAAATTAAAGGCAAGGTCTATGCTTTCTTTGGCACTGAAGATCCTTCAATTCCACCTGAGCATGTTGATCAGATTGAGGCAGCTTTAATCAAACAAAATCCTACTAATCGTGTTTTTCGCTATCTAGAAGCAGAACATGGTTTTTTTTGTGACCAAAGATCCTGTTACAACAAGAAGGCAGCAGAAGATGCCTGGTTAAATGTACTGACTCTATTTTCTTAAATACAACCCTAGATTTATGGCTATATCTGAATATCAAAATCTCTTGTCAGAACTAATCAGACGTTACAAAAATAAGGTAGATTTTCTCTCGATCAGATTAGAACAGGCAGAGGGAACTAATATTGTTTTGCGCTCTGACAAAATTGAAACTCTCAGCGAAGGAATATCTTTAGGAGGACAGGTTCGAACTTGTCATCGTGGCGGCTGGGGTTTTGCTACCTTCAATCGTCTTTCTGGCCTAGCCGAGTTCATTGAACAAGCTATCACAGCTGCTAAATTGGTAGGAGAGGAAGAAACCATATTGGCTCAGGTGGATCCTGTGGAAGGGTCTTATCATATGCCTCATTTCGGAAGCGATCCAAGTCAGATAACTTTAAATCAAAAAAAGGCTCTCTGTGATCATTACAATGGTATCTTGCGTGATCAAAACTCCGGCAACATCACAAGTACTAGCGTTAGTTATAGTGATATCACTCACCATGTCCTGCTGGCTACTACTGAGGGAACTTTTCTGGAACAGTCCTGGTTTGATCTGGAAATGCGCTTTTGTGCTATAGCCAGAAAAGGGGATCTTGTTCAAACCGGCAGAGAAACAACTGGTTCGCGCCGATCTTACCAGGACCTTCTGAATCTGGATGAACAGGTTGCTGGAGCAGCTAAAAGAGCTTCATATGCCCTGTCTCTACCTCCTATTCAAGGTGGTACTTATACAGTGGTGATCGACCCGATCTTGACTGGATTGTTTGTCCATGAGGCTTTTGGCCATCTCTCAGAAGCTGATATGCTCTTCGAAAATCCGGATTTGCTAGAAGTGATGAGTATGAACAGAAGATTTGGCCCTGAAAATCTACAGATTTTTGATGGCGCTGCTCCGGAGGGACATCGGGGAAGTTTTTTATTTGACGATGAAGGTACTCCTGCTTCTACTACCCAACTCCTGCAAGATGGCGTATTGGTTGGCCGACTGCATTCACGTGAAACAGCCGGCAAACTGGCAGAAAAGCCCACTGGTAATGCTCGATGTTTAAATTATCACTATCCTCCAATTGTCCGAATGACCAATACATGGATTGAAAGAGGCAATACACCGGTTAAGGATCTCCGCAGTGGGATTGAACAGGGAGTCTATGCACGCAACTGGTCAGGCGGAATGACCAACGGAGAGATGTTTACCTTTACCGCAGGGGAAGCTTGGATGATTCAAAATGGAGAATTAACCGAACCGGTCAGAGATGTAACTCTCTCTGGAAATGTGTTTAAGACCCTAGGTAATATTGAAGCTATTGGAGATGATTTCTACTGGGATGAATCTGGTGGCTGTGGTAAAGGGGGACAAAACGGATTGCCAGTTGGCTGTGGCGGACCTAGCCTTCGAATTAGAGATGTTGTAGTTGGCGGGGAAGCTGGTGAAGATATTGATCAATAAAATATTTTACAGTTAGATACATTGTGAAGGATAGGCATGCCCCAATCTCAGCAAAATTACTCATTTTTTATGCGGCTTCTATAGGAATTTTAGTTGGCTTGGTTTCTGTAATTTACTACTACCTATTAAAGTCGGGAACAAATACCGTTTGGCAGAGATTATCCGACAACGATAGACTGAGTCACTATGCCTGGATAATAACCACATTGGGAGGCTTCTTGGTTGGTTTGACAGTAAGATATCTTGGCGCATCTGAGGGGATGGGTGAAGTAATAGAGGAGATTCATGAGAAAGGATATCTAGATCATAAAAAGATTCCAGGAATGTTGGCAGCTTCCCTAATTTCTTTAATTGCCGGCAGTAGCGTAGGGCCAGAAGCCCCCTTAGTCGATATCAATGGCAGCATTGGCAGCTTGATAGGAAGGCAATTGGGTTTAAATAAGGAACAACTGAGGATCTTAACTTTTTGCGGTATTTCTGCAGCATTAGGAGCTTTTTTTGGTTCTCCTTTGGGTAGTGCCATGTTTGCCCTAGAAATACCACATCGTTTCGGTCTGGAATATTATGAAGCCTTTATACCAGTGGTTGTCTCAGCAATAGTAGGTTTTTTTGTTTTTCGTTTTTCCACAGGACTCACCATAGGCGGACAGTACAAAAATCCATATCACTATCATTCCACTAAGTTGTTATATAGTCGAGATATTATCTATGCAATATTTATAGGTATGATATGTGCGGCAGTTGCAATTCTGTTTTTAGCAATCTTTCGTTTAACTGGCCGCATTATATCTCCCTTAAAGAAAAAAAATCCCATCCTACTAAATACCCTAGGGGGTTTAGGGCTTGGGATAGCTGCTTTTTTTGTACCCCTTTCGCTATTTTTTGGCGAAGAGCAGATTCAGACAATCCTCGATCAAGGCACCCAGATGGGTTTAAAGTCTCTTTTGGTATTGTTATTGATCAAGATCTTGACGATCAGCTTAAGCGTTTATAGTGGTTTTCGAGGTGGCTTTATTTTTCCTGTTTTTTTTATAGGTATAACCTTAGGCACAATTATAGCCATACTCTTTCCAGCTATTCCTCCCACACTTGCGCTGATTTGCTCAACGGCTGCGCTGGCAGCAGCGCTTATCAAAACACCGGTGAGCATGATAATAATTGTCAGCGTCATTTCAGGACAGAGTATCATCCCCTTTATAACAGTTTCAGTCTTCACCAGTCTGCTTTTAACCATTCCGGTGGGTATGATTACAACACAAAAACCACGTCCTAAAATAGAAAATACCGCTGGGCCATAGGTAAAACGGACATCGGCTGGCAAGTTAACAGAATTCCATCAGCTTTGACTTGATAGGTTTCTGGATCTACTTCAATTTCTGGCAGAGCGTCATTGAGCTTGAGGTCTTTTTTGCTGAGCTGGCGGGTGCCCTGGACAGGTAAAGTAGTTTTAGTCAACCTTAGCCTTTTTGGTATATCTTTCTCTAGAGATGCTTTGGAAAGAAAGAGAATAGATGTATTTTCTATAGCCTTACCAAAGCTTGCAAACATGGGTCTGCCATAAACGGGCTCAGGTGTTGGTATGCTTGCGTTTGGATCGCCCATCTGAGCCCAGGCTATCATTCCTCCCTTGAGTACTTTTTCTGGCTTAACCCCAAAGAAAGCGGGTTTCCAGAGAACCAGATCGGCCAGTTTACCTACTTCAACTGATCCGACATATTCAGCAATGCCATGGGTGATGGCAGGATTGATAGTATATTTGGAGATATAGCGCTTAGCTCGGTGATTATCATTGCGTGAGGAATCTTCAGGTAAAGCTCCTCTTTGTACTTTCATTTTGTGGGCGCTTTGCCAGCTGCGCAATATAACTTCCCCGATTCTACCCATCGCTTGTGAATCGGAAGAGATCATACTAAATGCACCAAGATCATGCAGTATATCTTCGGCGGCAATGGTCTCAGCACGGATTCTGGATTCTGCAAATGCCACATCTTCAGGAATAAAAGGATCCAGATGATGGCAGACCATCAACATATCCAAATGCTCTTCTAAAGTATTAACTGTATATGGCCTAGTTGGATTGGTAGAAGATGGTAAGACATTAGATTGGCCGCAAACCCTGATGATATCGGGCGCATGCCCTCCGCCAGCTCCTTCAGTATGGTAAGTGTGGATGGTGCGATCTTTAAAAGCTTTTATGGTAGATTCGACAAAACCGGCTTCATTGAGCGTATCAGTATGGATGGCTACTTGGACATCATATTGATCTGCCACAGAAAGACATTGATCGATAGCACTAGGCGTAGTCCCCCAATCTTCATGCAATTTGAGTCCAATAGCTCCTGCTTCAATCTGTTCAACTAGGGCTTGGGGTTGGCTACTATTGCCTTTACCTAAAAAGCCAATATTCATCGGGAAAGCCTGAGCCGACTCAAGCATACGATAAATATTCCAGGGGCCCGGCGTACATGTCGTAGAAGTAGTTCCAGCGGTTGGACCGGTTCCACCGCCGATCATAGTGGTGATGCCAGAGGCAAGGGCTACTTCAATTTGCTGAGGGCAAATGAAATGTACATGGGTATCAATCGCCCCGGCTGTGATGATATGACCCTCTCCGGCAATGATTTCAGTACCAGGACCAATGATAATATCAACCCCAGGCTGGGTATGAGGGTTACCGGCTTTACCAATAGCCGATATCAGTCCATCTTTAATAGCAATATCGGCTTTGACTATTCCCCACCAATCGAGGATTAAAGCATTGGTGATCACTAGATCTACCGCGCCGGCAGCATTAGAAATAGGTGATTGTCCCATGCCATCCCTGATGACTTTACCGCCGCCAAATTTTACCTCATCTCCATAGACAGTATGGTCTTGCTCTACCTCTATGATCAATTCTGTATCTGCCAAACGCAGGCGATCTCCGACTGTTGGACCATATATCCCTGCATAGGCTTGGCGATCGATAAAATTACTCATCGTTTAATCCTCTAAATGTCCATTGACTAGATTGTTAAATCCGTAGATTTCCCTGCTTCCGGCTAAAGCCACCAATTGGACTTTTTTCTCATCGCCTGGTTCAAAACGTAGGGAAAAACCGGCAGGTATATCTAGGCGCATCCCTTTTGAAAGTTCTCGCTCAAAAATCAAATCACTATTGACTTCATAAAAGTGAAAATGGGAACCAACTTGAATGGGACGATCTCCTCTATTTGCTATCGTCAATGTTACTGTGGTCCGCCCAGCATTGAGTTCAATCTGACCGCTTTCGGGGAAAATTTCTCCAGGAATCATAAGAATAATTTTATTTAATAGGATTGTGTACAGTCACAAGTTTGGTACCATCGGGAAAAGTAGCTTCTACCTGGACTTCATAGAGCATTTCGGCTATACCATCCATTACATCTTCACGCTTGAGTAAATTAGCCCCAGAGCTCATTAATTCGGACACAGCCTGTCCTTCTCGGGCACCTTCTAATATAGCAGCAGAAATATAGGCCACTGATTCAGGATAATTCAATTTTAATCCTTTGTTCTTGCGGCGCTCTGCCAAAAGGGCTGCGGTAAAAATTAGCAGTTTATCCTTTTCTTGGGGACTAAGATGCATCTGTCAACTCCTTTAAATATCTATAAATTTTACTATCTCTGTCTTGATAGTTCAAAAGGACTGCTGACAAAAGTACTCTTACTATAAGAAAACCTTTATATTTTGAAGTGCAAAGACAGATAAGTATTAGAGATATGTTTTATGATATTGGAATTGGCGTATTTTCAGACGAAATCTTCAGAACGTGGCGAATAGCATAGTTCTCCCTTGAAAATCTATTCGTTCTTGATATGCCTCCCCTTAAGCATCATGGAATATAACTTTAGTATGGATAACGAGCTTTATAACCAAGATCAAACCCCCTTTATGGGTCAGCGTTGGCTAGTAGAAGAAAGGGATGCCTGTGGAGTAGGGTTTATAGCATCGATCAAAGGGGAGAGAACCCACAATATCATTCTAAAAACTTTATCAGCCCTAGGATGTTTAGAACATCGCGGTGGTTGCAGCGCTGACAATGATTCAGGTGATGGCGCTGGCATTATGACTGGACTACCACATCAAATGTTTGCACAGTGGTTTGCTGAGCAAGGTTTAGTTCAGCCTGAGCCAGAATCCTACGGTGTGGGAATGGTCTTTTTACCACAAGATCCTATCAGAAGAGCTCAAGAGAAAAACCACATCGAGCAAATCGCAGCGAAAAAAAGATTTAAGGTTGTAGGTTGGCGGGATGTTCCTGTCAATTCCTATGTTTTGGGTAGACAGGCCAGCGAAAATCAGCCCCATATTGCTCAGATATTTGTTCAACCGAGTGAGGACTTAGACGCAGAGCAGCTTGATCGTCTCCTTTATATTATCCGTTCGGAAATAGGCAAAAGACTGGCTGATGATTTTTATATATGTTCTTTTTCTTGCCGTACTATAGTCTATAAGGGTATGGTGCGTAGTAAGATTTTGGGTGAATTCTATCTCGATCTTCAAAATTCTCAGTATAAAAGCTCATTTGCTGTCTATCATCGTCGCTTTAGCACAAATACTATGCCTAAATGGCCTCTGGCTCAACCCATGAGACTTCTGGGGCACAATGGCGAAATCAATACATTGCTAGGCAATATCAACTGGATGAGCGCAAGAGAGCACAATTTAGAATTGGATGGCTGGAACAAAGAGGATTTGCAGGCTTTAACTCCCATAGTCAATACCGCTAATAGTGATTCTTTTAATCTCGATAGTACTATGGAATTATTGGTGCGCATAGGACATAGCCCTTTGAAAGCAGCAATGATCCTAGTTCCTGAAGCCTATGACAAGCAACCAGATCTCAAAGACCATAGAGAGATAGTGGATTTTTATGATTTCTATAGCGCAATACAAGAGCCCTGGGATGGTCCGGCCCTGTTGGTTTTTAGCGATGGAAGTACTGTAGGGGCATGCCTAGATCGCAATGGACTCAGACCGGCTCGCTATACAATCACTGCGGATGACTATCTCCTAGTCTCCTCTGAAGCCGGTGTTGTGGATCTTGATGAAGCAAGTATCCTCGAAAAAGGACGCTTAGGTCCAGGACAGATGATTGCAGTTGACTTAAATGCTCAGATTATTCTGAAAAATTGGCAAATCAAGGAAAAGATCGCAGTTGAGCATCCCTATGGCCAATGGGTGAAAAATTTACACAAGGCAATCAATCCTTCTAGCTTTAGTTCTGATTCTCTGTTGTCCAATACCGATGATTTACTGAAATATCAAACTGCTTTTGGCTATACAGCAGAGGATATTGATATGGTCATTCAGCCTATGGCCTGGCAGGGGAAAGAACCTATCTTCTGTATGGGAGACGATATTCCACTGGCAATACTATCGCAAAAACCTCACTTACTCTACGACTATTTCAAGCAACGGTTTGCCCAGGTAACCAATCCTGCTATAGATCCCCTGCGTGAAAGTCTAGTCATGTCACTCAATATCTTCTTGGGTGAGCGGGGCAATCTACTTAATCCCGTCCAATCCAAAGTATCTCTGCTGAAACTATCTAGCCCTCTGCTCAATGAAGCCGAACTGACTGAGATCAAGCAATCCGGTTTTTCTTGCATAGAACTTTCCACTTTCTTTGCGATCGCTGATGGTCCCAATAGTTTGGCTTCTGCCTTGCAAAGCCTTCAAATCCAAGCCAAAGCAGCAGTAAACTCTGGAGCAAAAGTGTTGATTCTTAGCGATCGCTGCCAAGGTCAATATATAGACGACAAGAATGCATATATTCCGCCATTACTAGCCATCGGTACCGTACATCAGTATTTAATTCATGAAGGACTGAGGTTAAAAGTTTCTCTAATTGCCGATACAGCTCAATGTTGGAGTACTCATCATTATGCCTGCTTAATTGGCTATGGAGCTTCTGCTATATGTCCTTATTTGGCATTGGAATCTATTAAGCAGATTTGGGCAGATAGTAGAACCCAAAATCTGATGCAAAATGGCAAACTTGAGAATATAGGGCTAGAAGTAGCTCTAAATCGCTACCGCAAAGCAGTAGAAGCAGGTCTACTCAAAATTCTTTCAAAAATGGGGATTTCGCTGCTTACTTCTTACCACGGCGCCCAAATATTTGAAGCTATTGGACTGGGTAGGGAACTTATAGAGATTGCCTTTAGTGGAACTACCTCAAGAGTTGGTGGTCTTACCATTGATGAGCTAGCCCACGAGATCGTTACTTTCCACTCTAAAGCATATCCTGAGCTGAGTCAGAAGAAGCTAGAAAACTACGGTTTTGTCAACTATCGCAATGGTGGTGAATATCATATGAATTCACCGGAGATGGCCAGATATCTGCACAAGGCGGTATCTGCGTATAAAGATGGTTCGGGCTATGACCACTATGAATTCTATCGTCAATATCTTGAAGGAAGACCTAGTACTGCCTTAAGAGATCTGTTGGAGTTTAGCAGTGACTCCCAAGCCATTGATTTGGATCAAGTGCAGCCAGTAGAAGAGATCATTAAGTTGTTCTGCACTGGTGGCATGTCTCTAGGCGCTCTCTCTCGCGAAGCTCACGAGACTCTGGCAATTGCGATGAATCGCATAGGTGGCAAGTCCAATTCCGGTGAAGGAGGTGAAGATCCTCAGCGCTACCATACTCTAGATGATGTGGACTCTCAAGGCAAGAGCATCACCTTCCCTCATCTCAACGGTTTACGTAATGGAGATAGTGCGCGTTCGGCTATTAAACAGGTTGCTTCTGGCCGTTTTGGAGTCACTCCAGAATATCTGATGAGCGCCGATCAGATCGAAATCAAACTAGCCCAAGGAGCTAAGCCAGGTGAAGGCGGACAACTTCCTGGTAAGAAGGTTAGCCCCTATATTGCCATGTTGCGCCGTTCTAAGCCTGGAGTGGATTTGATCTCACCTCCCCCCCACCACGATATCTATTCAATTGAAGATTTAGCGCAGTTGATCTTTGATCTCCATCAGATTAATCCTGCTGCCAAGGTTAGTGTTAAGTTGGTGGCCGAAATTGGCATAGGTACTATTGCGGCAGGTGTAGCTAAAGCCAACGCTGATGTTATCCAGATTTCCGGGCATGATGGTGGAACTGGCGCATCTCCTATAAGCTCTATCAAGCATGCCGGTGCGCCTTGGGAGCTGGGACTCACTGAAGTACATAGTGTACTTCTAAAAAATGGTCTTAGAGACCGGGTCATTTTACGAGCTGATGGTGGCTTAAAAACCGGATGGGATGTTGTTATGGCGGCGCTGATGGGAGCTCAAGAGTTTGGCTTTGGTTCTATCTCCATGATCGCCGAAGGCTGCATTATGGCTAGGGTATGCCATACTAATGGCTGTCCAGTAGGAGTAGCAACCCAGCAAGAGAGCTTACGTCTTCGCTTTAAGGGAATTCCTGAAAATGTGGTGAATTTCTTTTATTTTGTGGCTCAAGAAGTGCGCTCTATCTTGGCTCGACTTGGTTATCGCAGCTTAAAAGAACTCATCGGCAGAAGTGACCTTCTCAAAATGAGAGAGAATGTTCAACTGACCAAAACCGCTGCTCTTGATCTTGATTGCCTAATCAAGCTACCCTCAGTCAAACAGGATCGCACTTGGCTAGAACCTTTTCCAGTTCATGAAAATGGACCAGTTCTAGATGATCAGATTCTTGCTGATCCAGCTATTATAGAAGCCATCGAAAAACAGGGAATAGTCAATAAAGAGTATCGTATTGTCAATACCGATCGCACGGTCGGCACTCGTCTAGCAGGCGTACTTGCCAAAAAATATGGCAATAATGGTTTTTCCGGTGAGATCACTCTCAAATTCAATGGTTCTGCCGGTCAAAGTTTTGGCGCATTCAGCTTACCTGGGATTAAATTAGTTCTTGAAGGTGAGGCCAATGACTATGTTGGCAAAGGTCTTCATGGTGGTGAAATCATTATAATCCCACCGAAAGAAGCTATCTATGAGGCTTCTGAAAATGTGATCATTGGTAATACATGTCTCTATGGTGCAACTGGTGGGGTGCTTTATGCCAACGGAAGGGCTGGCGAACGCTTTGCAGTACGGAACTCTCTGGCTAAAGCTGTTATTGAAGGATCTGGGGATCACTGCTGTGAATATATGACTGGTGGAGTAGTAGTAGTTTTGGGCTCAGTTGGACGCAATGTCGGAGCTGGGATGACTGGAGGTATAGCCTATTTTCTCGATGAGCAAAACAATTTTCCAGAAAAAATAAATGCTGAAATTATTAAAATTCAGCGCGTTAATGCCCCGTTTGGAATTGCTCAATTGAAGGAATTGATTAGCAATCATGTTGAGCGTACAGGCAGTCCAAAGGGCCGTCTGATTCTCGAGAAATTTAACGATTATCTCCCTCTTTTTTGGCAGGCAGTCCCGCCTTCAGAAGCTGGTTCCCCTGAAGCCAATGCCAGTGATAAAACCCTAACTTCGGTCTAAATTTTGCGAGGATTGTAGATTTTATCTTAACTACCGAGAATATTGATAGCTCTAGAGGCAACTACAACTATATTAACTAGGGAAATAGTACTCTGGAGCATCATTAGCATTTTGGCCCTGATACTCAAGGGCATAACATCAGTTGGACTAAAGGCTGAAGCGCTGGTGAAGGAGAGAAAGAGATAATCGGCAAAGATCGGATTCCAATCTTTATATTCCGCAATAGTGTTTTGAGGAAAAAGTAGGTCTGGCTTGAGTGAATTTTTGTTATTGTGGGATTCAGGCCCACCTCTATCCATTTGCCAATATAGCAAGGAAAAAGCAAGTACATTTATAACCCAGACTCCAACACTCGATGCGAGCAATTCTTCCCCACTAACTTGATTGGCATGTACCGTCATTAATCTTACCAGATAGGTCAAAGCGCTCATGTTGCCAATTTCAGAAAACACAAAGAACATCAGGATAATTCTCCTTTCGGCAATTCGCCAGATGAGTTTGCCACCACTGAGGGGGACTGCGACTATGCAGATAATCACTTCAATTACGAAAGGATTAACGAGCCAAGCCGGAAAAATCCTGATGCGTTCGGGCAAAATGATCAACAAGATAGAGGTCAATACAATTGCTAGTAATACTGGCCAGCGTGGTTCAATGCGTTTATTCTGTTTTAGATTCACTGTCTCGATTTTCAGTATAAATAACTAAATTCATTCTGCTAGTATCTTAAATCAAGTCTTTGTTGTTATGTAGCCCGAGGTACAATTGATAACACTGATAGATTATGCCCAAACCCTTAATATGTCCAGCAAAGACACTCAACTAGAAAAACAGATCACATTGCCCAAAACCAGCGAGTCAGAAAAACTCAAAAAAATACGCCACACTACCTCGCACATAATGGCCATGGCGGTTCAAAAGCTTTTTCCCAAAGCGCAAGTAACCATTGGTCCTTGGACTGAAACAGGTTTTTACTATGATTTTGATCTTCATGAGCCATTAAGCGAAAAGGATCTCAAAACGATCAAAAAAGAAATGATCAAGATCATCAACCAAAAACTTCCCCTAGTTCGCGAAGAGGTTACCAGGGAGCAAGCAGCCGAAAGAATCAAATCTATCAATGAACCATATAAGTTGGAAATACTTGATAGTATCCAAGAACCCATCACCATTTATCATTTAGGAGAAAAATGGTGGGATCTCTGCGCCGGCCCACATTTAGAAAATACTGCAGAAATTGATCCTAAAGCTATAGAGCTCGAATCAGTAGCCGGCGCTTACTGGAGAGGCGATTCCCAAAGAGCTCAATTACAGCGAATCTATGGTACTGCCTGGGAAAATGAGCAGCAACTGCTTGAATATCAACGTCGCAAGGAAGAAGCAATTAGAAGGGATCATCGCAAGATCGGCAAAGATTTAGGTCTTTTTGTTTTCAGCGATATAGTAGGTCCTGGTCTGCCCCTATGGACTCCCAAGGGAACCATATTGCGTTTTCTTTTAGAGGATTTTCTTAAGCGTGAGCAGATTAAAAGAGGTTATCTGCCGGTCACCACCCCCCATATTGCCAGGGTAGATCTTTTCAAAGCTTCTGGACATTGGCAAAAGTACAAAGAGGATATGTTCCCCTTGATGTCTGATGATCCCGAATCGGCTCTCCGGGAAGATGGTTTCGTGCTCAAGCCCATGAATTGTCCTTTTCATATTCAGATCTATAAAAGTGAACTGCGCTCTTACCGTGAATTGCCAATGAGACTGGCAGAATTTGGTACGGTTTATCGCTATGAACAATCAGGAGAATTGGGCGGACTTACTAGAGTAAGAGGATTTACTGTGGATGATTCACATCTGTTTGTCAGCCCTGAGCAGCTAGATGATGAATTTCTCAAAGTTGTAGATTTGATTCTCTCAGTCTTTAAAGCTTTAGGACTTGCCAATTTCAAAGCAAGATTGAGCTTTCGCCAAGCTGGTTCTGATAAATATATTGGCTCGGATGAGATTTGGGAAAAAGCCGAAAATGCAATTCGTAAAGCCGTCAAGGCCATGGATATGGAATACTTTGAAGCTCCGGGCGAGGCAGCTTTTTATGGACCCAAGCTAGATTTTATTTTCCAAGATGCTCTAGAGCGTGAATGGCAACTTGGTACAGTGCAAGTGGATTACAATCTTCCAGAACGTTTTGATCTTGAATATATCACCAGCGAAGGCAGCAGAGAAAGGCCGGTTATGATACACCGTGCGCCCTTTGGTTCGTTAGAGCGATTAATTGGAATATTGATTGAGGAGTATGTTGGAGATTTCCCTTTCTGGTTAGCGCCAATTCAGGTTAGATTGCTTCCGGTCAATGAAGAGCATTTGCAATATGCCCAAAAGATTGCAGATTCTATGCAATCACAAGGTATTAGGGTAGAAGTAGATAGCAGTGGTGAAAGACTGCCCAAGAAAATCCGCAACGCCGAGTTGCAAAAAATCCCTGTCATGGCAATTGTAGGATCTAAAGAAATTGAATCAGAATCTCTCAGCATCAGGACCCGTATGGAAGGAGATCTGGGACTACTTAAAAGTGAAGAGGTGCTCCTAAGAATGAAACAGGCGGTTGAAAACTACAGTGCAGCAATATAAGAAATTTATCCAGGTTGCTCTAGTTACCCTATCATTGGTTTTACTACTAACTTGGCCAAGTTATTCCTTGGTTTCCAGTAGTCCTGAGATGCTTTTGGGTAATCCTTCTGGGGCTATCACCAGCTTGGGCTCTGTAGATAATTATCTGATGATCAAGCCGCAATATGCCCTATCTTATAATGCGCATAAATCTCTCCCTAACTGGGTTAGCTGGGAGCTTAACAAATCCTGGTTAGGTAAATTTGATCGCTGTAGAGGAGGAAGCCGCAAGGATCGTTTCAGTATTGATGGCGATCTGCCAGTTGCGATTTCCCCTGTTTTGCCTACTGATTACCGTGGTAGTGGTTTTGATCGCGGTCATATGATTCCCTCAGGCGATCGCAGTAATTCTCGTATCGACAATTGTGCGACTTTTGCAATGACCAATATCATCCCCCAAACTCGTGATATCAACCGAGGTCCCTGGGAAACCCTGGAAAAATATGCCCGCAAGTTAGCAAAAAAAGGCAACCAGCTTTATATCATAGCTGGCGGTGTTAGTACTGGCGGAGAAAATGCCCAAGGTAAAAAAATACTTTCTTTTGCTGGTTATGATTCAGCATTGGATATCACAGTACCGGCAATCTGTTGGAAGATAATTTTAGTTTTGGAACGACCTGGTTTAGGACTTAAAGATATTAACTCTCAGACTAGAGTGATTGCTGTGGCGATGAAGCAGGAGATGGGAACATTGGATAACTATTGGGATAATAAGGATCAAAACGGTAAGTTTCGCTATATAACCACAGTTAGAGAAATCGAACGCCTCACAGGCTATGATTTTTTCAGCAATTTACCCAAGCCCTTGCAGAAAATCCTAGAATCAAAAGTTGATTCTGGCCAAGACTAGCTATTTTTTTAACTCTCTCATCGAAAATATCAATATTGAGCAACAATGAAGAAGATTCTGTTTTGTTAAATTTTGAGGAATTTAGTATGAGTACTTTAATTGCAATTGCTTACGACGATCAATTTAAAGCCGAAGAAGTTCGCCTGACTTTGCGCAAACTCCAGGTGGAGCACTTGATTGAACTTGAAGATGCCGCGGTTGTCGTAAAAAACGGAGATGGTAAGATCCAACTAAAGCAGGCTATTGATTTGACCAAAACAGGCGCAGCCAGTGGTGGTTTTTGGGGATTACTAATTGGTATTCTCTTTCTCAATCCACTATTAGGGGCCGCTGTAGGGGCTGCAGCCGGAGGAATTTCTGGAGCACTTACAGATATTGGCGTAGATGATAACTTCATGCGTGAATTGGGAGAAAATCTGCCTACATCTAGTTCTGCTCTTTTTGTTCTAATTAGGGAAGTAACACCTGATAAGGTCTTGGCCGAAATCGCCCCATTTGGTGGTAAGGTTCTCAAAACCTCACTATCTAAAGATGATGAGACCAAACTACAGGAAGTCCTCTCTCGACATGGCTTACTAACTGATAAACCTGTTGTTTAGCCCCAAGTAGATGCGCTGAAGTTCTAACACTTAATCTCATTTAGATGTTCAATTTGTACATCAGCACCATTGAGATTAGGTGTAGGAACAGATTCGCGCCAGGAGATTCCTATTGCACCAGCGGAATTCGCTCTTTTGGCCATTTGGATGTCCATTTGTGAATCACCAATCATGATTGTCTTTTCACAGGCAACCTGTAATTTTTCACAGACCAGATGAAAACAGGCAGGATCAGGTTTAAAGTAGCCCTGATCAGATCCTTGGTATACTTCAATGAACTCTTTGAGTTGATATTTTTCCAGAAAATTTTCAATACCCTCTCTGGTGGCAGAAGAAAGGATTGCCAATTTTAAACCAGACTGATGCAGGGTCACAATCACTTCATAACAGCCAGGAAAAATAGCTGTTCTTCTTTCTAAAACATGATCTACTGCTTTGAAGGCTTCTTGAACCAATAGTTTCGATTCTAGCCAACTGTTGCCCATTTCCATAACATGAGCTGCAATTGCAATTTCATTTTCCAATCGACTGCCTACTGCCATCAATCCAGCTGGATTAAGTCCATTTTCTTCCATACCCAAAGAACGTAAAATTGGTTCTTTAAGACCGGGGATTTTATAGTCCAGCCAATGAGCGACCTTATTGGCCAATTCATTGAGAAATATGCTGGAATCCTCCAATGTACCATCCTTGTCAAAAATGATTGCTTGGATATCAAGAAATTTTTTATCCCTACAGTATATGGTAGACAATTAAAAACCCTCAGTTTGTGGACGAGGCCCAACCGAACCAGGCTGATTGAGGAATAGATTTCCAGCTGCCTCATTTTGGTAAATACAATCTATCTTGGGTTTGGCCTCTAGTGGACCAGTAAAGCCAAATGTATTCATTCTGTTTTTACATTCATTTACCTGTTCTGAGGTAACCAATTTCTGTTGTTCTAAAAGCGCCCAATTATTGCGACGCAATACACAACCTGGCTCCATCAATGGTTGAGTAACATAGACATTAAAGGGATTAAAAGTTACAAAAACCCTAAGATCAGTTACTATTGCGCTTGCTCCGTACTGTATGCATAGTTCTGCGTTGGGAGCGCTGCGGTCGATTACTTCTCTAGAAGCAACATTCTCTCTATCAAAACTGGCAGTAGAGCTAAAACCTATACCTACTCCCACGCCCAAGATAAACACACCACCTACAAGAGCTATCTTGGTATAGTCAAACTTATTATTACCTGGAGATTTACTTGAAGAAGAGGAACTGTAGCGTTCTTGTGGGTAATCGTAATCATTCCTGGGTTTGCGTTTCATTTTGGATTTTCTTATTGAGCAATCGAGAAAGCCTGTTGCAATATTATTATATATTTCTCTTCAATTTAATTAAGTCAGTGAGTATATTTGCCCATCAACTAACAACCTAGTGATACCCTTAGCTTTGAGATAGCCAGATGTTTTGTGAAAAATATTGCCATCGGGTACTTTAATTACACGCTGAGATCTGTTGGAAAAACGCTTGGCGACTTTGTGGTTGTCAAAAATCGGTAAAGTTTTCTGTTGAAATTCCTGACTCGACATTTTACCAAGCTGAGCAAATTCTCTCAGTGGGCGAGTAATCAATTCGGCAGAACGATCGATTACCAAATAACAAGTCTGAGGAAAAGCTGCTTGGGTGATAGGCAATACATTTAAATTAATATTATCTGTTAGCGATGGTATAGAAAGATCATCTTCTTCCTCATTTTCATTTTCATCCTCCTCCTGTTCATTATCAAAGTCGTCTAGTTCGTCAACTGGATAGACTTCCAGGATATTGTCTTGGATTAATTCATTTTGCTCAGATTTGGTTGATTTATTTGCTCTTTTCTTATTTTGAATCAGCTGATCGTATTCTGTCGCACTCAAGTTAGCCTTGAGAAGGCGAGTGACTGTAGAAATGCTAACATCGAACCGCTGGGCCAAAATGGAACTGCTCAGATCAGTTTCTCGATAGATCTGCACAATTTCATTTTTTATTTCATCAGATAATTTTTTCATAAGGCTCTGCCACCTCTGATTGTAAGGATACCTAGTGGTAAGCCACCTAACTGATTGATATGCCTATTAAAATTTAAAAGGCTAGCATACTCAGCGTATCGTTTAGTATTAAAGCTATTGACTTATTCTACCTTGAAAATTCTGCAGATATGGCAATTACTCATGGTCAACCCGCCTTATTAATGCTTGCCGACGGAAGTACCTACCGAGGATGGTCGTTTGGCGCACATACGACAACAATTGGGGAAGTTGTTTTCAATACTGGAATGACAGGTTATCAGGAAGTTATCACAGATCCTAGTTACCATGGACAGATTGTCTTGTTTACCTATCCTGAATTAGGAAATACTGGAATCAACACAGAAGATGATGAATCCAGAGAACCTCATGTTAAAGGTGTCATTGCTCGCTCGATTGCCAAACGTCCAAGTAATTGGCGCTCTACTGAGTCCTTACAGGATTATCTTTATGAAAAGAAAATTCCTGCTATTTACGGCATTGATACAAGATCAATTACAAAAAAAATTCGCTCCATTGGGGCTATCAATGGTGCTATTTCAACGGAAATAACGAACCCGGATGAGCTACTGCGTTTGATTCTAGAAGCCCCCAGCATGTCAGGTCTCAATTTAGTCAAGATGGTGACTACGGACAAAGTTTACCAATGGTCATCATCAACCGATTTGCAATGGGAATTCTCACCTGAAACTGTAGATGAGCAGGACGGGCTATTGACAGTTGTTGCAATTGACTTTGGCATTAAACGGAATATACTTCGCCGCCTAGCTAGCTATGGTTGTCGAATCATTGTCGTTCCAGCATCTACCAATGCTGAAGATATCCTTAAATACGAGCCAGATGGTATATTTCTCTCCAATGGACCAGGAGATCCTTCTGCTGTATTGGATGGGATAGAAACTACCCAGGAACTTCTAAAGACAGGAAAACCAACCTTTGGCATATGTATGGGTCATCAAATTCTAGGACTATCTTTGGGGGCAAAAACGTTTAAGTTGAAATTTGGTCATCGTGGTCTCAATCAACCCGCTGGTAATCCAGATTCTGATTCACCCACCAAACAAATAGAAATTACTAGCCAAAACCATGGTTTTGCAATTGCCCAAGATTCATTATCCGAGCAAGTAGAGATAACTCACTTTAATCTCAACGATCAAACTGTTGCCGGTCTCAAACATAAAGAACTTCCATTTTTCTCTGTACAGTATCATCCAGAGTCCAGTCCGGGTCCACATGATGCCGATTATTTATTTGGAGAATTTGTTAAGATGATGCGCCAACATCGCTCTGACAATTAAAATGATAACCCCCTGATCGAAAAACCAGGGGGTTAAATATATAGACTTTATCTACAAGATGATAGATCCTTAGCCAAACTTGCCAGAAGTAGAGGCAATCAGGAAGGCGGCATAAGTAAAGATATAGCCTACGGTAAAGTGAGCAAGACCGACAACACGAGCTTGAACAATAGAAAGGGCAACAGGCTTATCTTTCCAACGAACCAGATTCGCCAGAGGAGTACGTTCATGAGCCCAGACAATTGTTTCAATCAACTCTTGCCAGTAACCACGCCATGAGATGAGGAACATGAATCCGGTCGCCCAAACCAAGTGTCCAAACAAGAACATCCAGGCCCAGACAGATAGATTGTTAACTCCATAAGGATTGTAGCCATTGATCAACTGAGCGGAATTAGCCCAGAGATAATCACGGAACCAACCCATCAAATAGGTAGAATTTTCGTTAAATTGGGCTACATTGCCTTGCCACACACCCAGGTGTTTCCAATGCCAATAGAAGGTCAACCAGCCTAGGGTGTTGAGCATCCAGAACATAGCCAGATAGAAGGAATCCCAAGCAGAGATATCACAAGTACCGCCACGACCTGGTCCATCACAAGGGAAGGAATAACCAAAATCTTTTTTATCGGGCATTAATTTGGAACCACGAGCATCTAGAGCACCTTTGACAAGAATCAAAGTGGTAGTGTGCAGACCAAGAGCAATGGCATGGTGTACTAGGAAGTCACCAGGGCCAATTGTCAGAAAAAGAGAGTTAGTGCCACTATTGATAGCAGACAACCAACCAGGAAGCCATACAGCGCCAGCAGTAGAAGCTATGCTATCAGAATTGGACAAGAGAGTATCAAATCCGTAAAGGGCTTTTCCTGAAGCTGCCTGAACAAACTGGGCAAAGACAGGTTCAATGAGGATTTGTTTTTCAGGAGTACCGAAAGCGACTACTACGTCGTTATGGACATAAAGCCCTAGGGTATGAAAACCCAAGAACAGAGAGACCCAACTTAGATGAGAAATAATGGCCTCTTTATGCTCAAGCATACGTGCTAGAACATTGTCCTTATTAGCCTCTGGATCGTAGTCACGAACGAAGAATATCGCACCATGAGCAAAAGCACCTACCATCAAGAATCCAGCTATGTACTGGTGATGAGTGTAGAGAGCGGCTTGGGTAGTGTAGTCCTTAGCAATAAAGGCATACGAAGGTAGAGCATACATGTGCTGAGCTACCAGAGAAGTAACTACACCAAGAGAGGCCAAGGCCAATCCCAACTGGAAGTGCAGGGAGTTATTGATAGTGTCATAAAGACCCCTGTGTCCAGCACCGAGAGCACCACCGAAGGGAGTACCTTTGGGAGGGTTGTGAGCATTGAGAATCTCTTTGATACTGTGACCTATTCCCCAATTAGTACGATACATGTGACCAGCAATAATAAAGATCACAGCAATCGCTAAATGGTGATGAGCAATATCAGTCAACCACAGAGCTTCTGTTTGAGGATGGAAACCACCAAGGAATGTCAATATAGCTGTTCCAGCTCCTTGAGAAGTGCCAAAGAGATGTCCAGCGGTGTCTGGGTCTTGGGCATAGGCTCCCCAGTTCAAACTCCAGAATGGAGCCAAACCTAATGGGTGGGGAGGGGTGGAAAGAAAGTTATCCCAACCTACATGCTGACCACGCGCTTCGGGAATAGCTACATGAACCAAGTGACCTGTCCAGGCTAGGGAACTTACACCAAACAATCCGGCCAAGTGATGATTGAGACGAGATTCAGCATTTTTGAACCAAGCCAGACTAGGACGGAATTTGGGTTGTAAATGGAGCCAGCCGGCAAACAGGAACAAGGAAGCGAGAATTAAAAGAAATACAGCTCCTTGAAAGAGATCCTGGTTAGTTCTCAAACCAATGGTGTAGAACCAGTGATAAACCCCAGAATAGGCTATATTAACTGGGTTGGATGCACCAGCTTGGGTAAAAGCATCTACTGCTCCTTTGCCAAACTGGGGATCCCATATCGCATGAGCGATTGGACGAACATTCAATGGATCTTTGATCCATTGTTCAAAATTACCTTGCCAAGCCACGTGAAATATGGTGCCGGAAGTCCACAGGAAAATGATGGCTAGATGACCAAAATGAGAGGCAAAAATCTTTTGATAGAGATTTTCCTCAGTCATTCCATCATGAGACTCAAAGTCATGGGCTGTGGCAATCCCGTACCATATTCTTCTGGTTGTGGGATCTTGTGCTAGATCCTGGCTAAATTTTGGAAATTTAGTTGCCATAGCTGTTTAGGAAATTC
>CAIPYC010000131.1 GCA_903869185.1 uncultured cyanobacterium
AGAGGGTTTTCAATTTGTCTCGTAATAGGTTAAGTTGGTTCATTATATCTAAGGGTTTGTTTGATGTCTAATAACTTTCTATCAAACCCTTTTCCTGTAATCTTTGCAACTCTTTTCTACATTTTTTGTCCCGTACCGAGGTGCTGATTATTGCTTTACTTTATTTTCAGCTTATTGGCCGCCCCTTTTTCTGTTATTTCTTATCCCGAACTGAGGTTAGTTAATTGTTGTTAAATTCATTGTGAGGACAGAGAAAATTATGAACAATTGGCAAAAAATTCCAGTTATCCTTAGCTTGATATTTCTTTTTGTAATTAGTTTTGCTATTGTGTCAAGTTTAATCTTGAACTATAGTGGGGCCCATTCAATTGACTTGAATCAGTCCGCCAGTCCGCCAAGCTGGGCTCATCCCTTTGGAACGAATACATTGGGACAGGATCAGCTTTCTAGGGTAATTATAGGTGGAAGGATTTCCCTAGCAGTTGCAATAATGTCCATGCTGGTTGCAATCTTTTTGGGTATCACTATAGGAGCGCTGGCGGGTTTTTATGGAGGAATAGTAGATCAATTGTTGATGAGAGTTTTAGAGGTATTTTTAGCATTACCTCAGCTGCCTGTACTTCTATTGATGATTTATCTTTTTAAAGATATGGCCAGAACATTAGCTGGACCAAGTTTTGGTATCTTTGGTTTGATAGTTGTGATCATTGGTGGACTCAATTGGATGCCGCTTGCCCGGCTGGTAAGAGCCAATTTTTTAAAGCTAAAAGGTATGGATTTTGTAGCCGCTGCCAGAGCAACAGGCGCTTCAGATAGTAGAATCATTCTGATGCATTTGTTACCTAATACTTGGCATATCATCATTGTCTCAGCCACAATTACAGTAGCCAATGCTATCATTACCGAATCTACATTGAGTTTTTTGGGTTTAGGATTTCCACCCGATGTACCTACTTGGGGCAGATTGTTATTTGATGCCAAGGATTATTTGGATTCAGATCCTTATCTGGCTATATTTCCTGGATTGATTATCTTCTTGAGTGTCCTCAGCATCAACACTCTAGGAGAAAGTACCAAAGATGCTCTAGATTCAAGTTTCCGATATTTCTAGATTCAAACAATGATGAAAGTTCCTCAAGTAGCAGCGGTTGAAACCTGGAATCTTAGCAAAACCTATAGAACCGGTTTCTGGCTCAATCAAAAAGTAACCTCATTGCAACATTGTACTATTAAAGTTGCAACAGGTGAAACTTTTGGTATGCTCGGACCAAACGGAGCTGGCAAAACAACTCTTTTAAAGATGCTTTTGGGTATCATCAGACCCAGCAGTGGGAAAGCTTTACTACTAGGATGCCCATTAGGTGATCAGATGGTTAGACAGTACATTGGTTATTTACCAGAAAATGCTTATTTTTATGAATATCTCACTGCATGGGAATTTTTAAAATTCACTGGCGATCTTTTTAATATGCCATCAAATCTGACTAAAAAAAGAATAAAGGAACTACTCAATATAGTTGGCATAGCTCAAAGTACAGCCCAAAAAAAACGGATGAAATATTATTCCAAAGGCATGTTGCAAAGGGTCGGTTTGGCTCAATCACTCATAAACGATCCTGAATTAATATTTTTAGATGAACCAATGTCTGGTCTGGATCCCTTAGGTCGCTATCAAGTTAGAGAAATCATTCTTTCACTTAAACAACAGGGGAAAACTATATTTTTCAACTCACACGTCTTAGCTGACGTAGAACAAATCTGCGATCGCATAGCAATCCTTGCTGGTGGAGAAATCCTCTGCACTGGCTCTCTCCATGAACTACTCGGTCATAGCGATGTCCATCATGTAGTTGTTGAAATAGCAGAGCCTGAATTTTTAAAGCCATGGCTAAGCAATATAAACCAAGAATCTGGCTATTGGCATGGTCAACTTGAAGGCAATCTACAAGAATTTATCACTGCCTTGGGTGACATGGAAGCTCGATTAATTAGTCTCAATCAAACCAATAGAGACACTTTAGAGAAATTTTTCATTACCCAGTTAAAGCAACGTAACTCAGGGGCATTGATCCAATGAATCCACTTCAACTGCTAAACACACCGAGGTCAAATTATGTCAAGTTACTCCCTACACCAAGATGATTATTATGTGGTACTTCAGCCTGAGCTTCCAGAAGAAATACTAACCAAAGAAGAGCTACTGGAAAAGTTATTAGTTCTCTTGCAAACCTTTCCCGACTCTTCCCCCCATGAACTTGAAAAGTTCAACGATCTCACTGAGAAAGCACTTTTTCTAAGGGATAATTTCTGCCAGTGGAATATAGAACCAGGCCAATATTTTCAATGGTATGCGATTCGACTTGAGAATTAACATAACGTCAATTCGGGATAGGAAGGAGAAAAAAGACAGTACAGCTACAAGTTAATAGAAGATTTTTTGGGCTGATGGCAGTAGGCGATTAATCCATATAGGAGATTTACACAGAAATTAATTTTTTAAATTGCAAAGATTAAAAAATATTCCGGGATATAAATAGAAAGTAGATGCACCAGTCAAGAAAAAATCAAAAACAAATCAAATATTAACCACCTATTTAATTAACGTCAATTCGGGATAAGGAAAATGCTGTAATTCTTACAGAATAAGCGTTTAGTTAAATTGTTTAATAACATTTTCTCTAAAATATCCACTATTATTGGATATTCTCTCAAC
>CAIPYC010000132.1 GCA_903869185.1 uncultured cyanobacterium
AGAGGGTTTTCAATTTGTCTCGTAATAGGTTAAGTTGGTTCATTATATCTAAGGGTTTGTTTGATGTCTAATAACTTTCTATCAAACCCTTTTCCTGTAATCTTTGCAACTCTTTTCTACATTTTTTGTCCCGTACCGAGGATCATGATTATCTATCCTATAGATTCTGGAGTCCAATTGTCTTGACGGTGATTTCTGTAATTGGTTTTCAAGAACTTTTTATTGCTCTAATGTACAAATTTGGAACCCCTTTTCCTTTTCCTCGTCCTGTCTTTACTGATGTTATTTTTTCTGCTCTTACTATTTCAATTGTTGCTTCTTTAATAACCAAGAAAAAAGTTCCATTTTACCTTGCATCACTTGTTTTAATATTAGTAATAAGATTGGGAATCTCTCTTTATTCATGGCAAATAGCGCATGGTGTAAATTATCATATTTACATAGATAGCTCTACATCTTCAGGTATAAGTTTGATGATTTTACCAATAGTGTTAGTCTTAAGAAAAGTTCCAATCGTTTCATTGAAAAATTTGAGTTATCTTGGTTCATTTTCTTATGCTCTTTATCTCTTACATTATCCTATTATTTATTGGTTTAATCGTTTAGCTGCTTTAGATAATGTAAAATCAAATTTGCCTTTTTCTTTATTAATATTAACATTTGTTGCATTATTCATTTCAATATTACTATCTTGGTTTTTGGAATGTCGTTTGCAACCTACAATAAATAAAAAGTTGAAAGAGTATTTTAGTGTATATTAACTACTCAACTTAGAATTACTGAGTAGTTCTTATGTTGCTTGACGGAATTACATTAATGTTTCACTATTCATAGTGGGGACGTTGGTGAGTTTTTTATTCTGATTTTCATCCCTGAGGTAGCATCAGTCTATACTTTCGCTATTTTTTTCTCTATAGGTAGATACAAAAAAAATTGTTATGTTTTTCTCTGGATTTCATTTAGCTACAGCGATTGATTCCTGCAAAGGTGGGGTCGATTTGGGTTTTCGGAGTTTGAGTTGGTTACAATTATTCGTTTTAGGCGTTCTTCAGGGAATCACAGAACTATTTCCTATCAGCAGTACTGCGCACTTAAGGATTGTCCCTGGCCTCTTAGGTTGGCATGATCCTGGCTCTATATTCAGTGCAATTGTTCAGCTAGCTGGTTTGGCAGCTGTTTTAGCTTATTTTTGGCGTGATATCAATAAACTCATTTCAGAATCAGTAACCGCGCTGATTCAAGGAAATAGCAAATCTTTTTCGTTGCGGCTGACAATAGGCATCGTTGTAGGCACTCTGCCCATAATTCTAGCCGGTCTCTTGCTCAAGAAAACCCTGAATTCTTGTAATTCTCCTTTGCGCTCTCTTTTGGTAATAGGAATTGCCTCGGTTGTGATGTCAGCGCTTTTAGCCCTAGCTGAATGGCAAGGTACAAGACAGCGTCCTTTCCAGAAACTCAACCTGCTAGATGGTCTTTGGGTCGGAATTGGTCAGGCTTTCGCTCTGATACCCGGTGTATCACGCTCAGGCTCTACTTTGACTACTGGTCTTTTTCTGGGTATGGAAAGAGAAACTGCTGCCAGGTTTTCCTTTCTTCTAGGTATCCCAGCCATTTTCTTAGCTGGCTTATCAGAGTTGCATGAATTGTTCAAAGCTGAACTAACAGGTAGTGACTGGTTGATGCTGGGTTTTACTGTATTGGTAGCTACCGTCTCAGCTTTTTGTGCTGTGTTTTTTTTGTTACGCTATTTAGAAAGGTACAGTACTTGGCCTTTTGTCATCTATCGCTTTTTGATGGGTCTATTTTTAATATATTTTTCTCTGAAATAACTTTAGGGACGGGACTGTCAAAGATTTTCTTGAACGGAATTGTGCAAATCAAGCCATTTTTCCCAGAGATCAGGTCGTCGTTTTTTTGTTCTCTCAATCTGTTCACGCTCACGCCATATTTCAATCTCTCGATGATTCCCTGAAAGTAAAACTGCGGGAACTTCCAAGTTTCGAAAAACAGATGGACGAGTATATTGTGGATAATCTAAAAGACCTTGGGCAAAGCTTTCTCCTTTTAAAGATGCTTCATTACCTACTGTTCCTGGTAAAAGACGAATCACCCCATTTATCAAAGCTAAAGCTGGAATTTCTCCACAGGTTAGAACAAAATCACCCAATGATATCTCTTGAGTGACGAGATGGCTCACTCTTTCATCAACCCCCTCGTATTGTCCACATATAATAACAATCTGCTCTGTCTGGTCAGCTAAAATTTGCAGTATTGACTGGCTCAGTGGACGGCCCTGCGGACTCATTAGAACTACTTCTCGCTTGGGAAGCTGAGGAAGTGACTCAACAGCGGCAAAAATAGGCTCTGGCTTGAGCAACATCCCTACTCCGCCACCATAGGGCTCATCATCAACTTTTTTATGTTTGCTTTCTGAGAAATCTCGGGGATTAACAAGATTGACTTGAGCAATACCTTTATTTAGAGCTTTACCTAGCAATCCACCAGATAACGGAGAAGTGAAGAAGTCAGGAAAGAGAGTGATTACATCTAAACGCACTAAAAAAATCAGAGAGTAATAGTTTGCCTTATTTTAACTCTTGTTGATACCGTTCTAATGCTAATTGAATCAGCTGGTGGATTAATTCAGAAAAATCAACGCCACTGGTGCCCCAAAGCTGAGGATACATACTAAAGCTAGTAAACCCTGGAAGAGTATTAATTTCATTAATAAATAGCTCATCTGTGCTTTCAAGGTAGAAAAAATCTACTCTGGATAATCCGGCAGCATCAACAGACCTAAAGGCTTGGATCGACATATCTTGGATTTTCTGAACTATATGTACAGGAATATCGGCTGGAATATGTATCTGAGAGCGTCCATCGGTATATTTGGTCTCATAGTCGTAAAAACCGCTATCACCGCTATAGGTAATTTCTCCTACTACAGAAGCCAGTGCGGTCTCATTGCCTAAGATGGCACATTCAAGCTCCCTGGGGTTGGAGATGGCAGATTCAATGATTACTCTTCGATCAAAAAGGCTTGCCACTTCGAGGGCTTTGCTCAATTGTGCCAGATTCTCTGCCTTGGAAACACCAACTGAAGATCCAAGATTCGCAGGCTTAACGAAACAGGGAAAACCAATTTCTTCTGCTATTGATTGAGCAAGCTGGTGGGATTCCTTGATAATCTCTCCTCTGGTACTTGAAGTATATTTAACCTGGGGCAGCCCAACCTGATTGAAGGCCGCTTTCATTGCTATTTTATCCATCCCCAGCGCAGAACCCAATACTCCGCTACCAACATAGGGCAGGTGCATTAAGCTAAAAAGACCTTGAATAGTTCCATCTTCTCCATTGGGGCCATGCAGTGCTGGCAGCCAGAGCTCCACTGATTCAACCTCAACAGGAAATTGCCACAGACTTCCCTCTTGTTCAATGATCTGATCTGCTGATTCCAATAAAGTCCTGGCAACCGAAGGCCCTAGCCAGAAACCATTTCTTTGGATATAAAAAGGAATTACCTCATAGCGCTGTCGATTTGCTTGGGTACCTAAGACCTTGTAGATAGATTTTGCTGACTGTATTGATACTTCATGCTCACCAGAGCGCCCCCCAAAAACCAAGCCAATCCTCATTCTTACCTCTCAATATTTCCCTTGAGCTAGAATATAGCGTTCGATTGCCTACTATAATATCAAGATATGTAACGATTTTGCCGTCAAAACAGCATAACATCTTGACAGTAAAAAGAAATTTAGCTAGAGTTATAAGTGTACCCATAGGGTAGTGAAATTCTCAATAGTATGAAGGAAAAAACCAAGGTCACTCTGTATATAAACCCAGAGATGCACCATCAACTCAAGGTAAAAGCTGTATTAGAAAAAGAGTCAATGTCGGATATCGTTCAAAGAGTCGTATCTCTTTATTTGCAGTATCCTGAGAAGATGGAAGAAATAGAAGGCAAGATACATGGCAGCACCTATCAAGTGCATCTCTGTCCAGTATGTGCAACTTCCCTGATTCTTAAAGACGGACAATTGAATTCTTTAGAAAATCATCCGATGGTAGAAGAAGATGATGTAGATTTGGAGATTCCAATGATATCCAAAGTCTTGCTAGAGAAAAGCACATTGATCCCCTGTTGATATCCAAACTAAATTAAGGTCGATTCAATGAAAGAAGAGCTAAAGATTCTGATTAAAGCTCAATACCCTTTGATATATCTGGTCACATCAGAAGAGCAAAGAGCTGAGCAGGAAATAGAAAAGATAGCGCAAACCGGCGTACAACGTCGCTGCGTCTATATCTGGACCGTAACTCATGGGATGGTGGAATATGGACAGACGCGCCAGACCACTCAACACAATACGGTTTCACCAGAATCTGCAATTGAGTGGATAATCAGACAGAAGGAGCCCGGTATATATATACTAAAAGATCTTCATGCCTTCATTGATGCCCCTGTTACAACTCGTTGGCTAAGAGATGCGATTGCCAGTTTTAAAGGAACCGAAAATGTCATCATCTTGATGTCTCCAATTCAGCAGGTACCAATAGAGCTAGAAAAAGACATAGTGGTCTTAGACTTTGCCATGCCTAATATGGATGAGCTAAATCAAGTGCTCTCTCAGCAATTGGAGTACACCAGAAATAGAAAGGTTTCCGCTCCAGTGAAAGAGAAGCTGGTCAAAGCAGCTTTGGGGTTGACTATAGACGAGGCTCAGAAGGTCTATCGCAAAGCCTGTGTTAAATCAGGATGCTTAAGCGAGGAAGAAATAGGAATAGTTCTCTTGGAGAAAAAGCAACTCATAAGACGCAACGGTATCTTGGAGTACATTGAAGAGGATGAAACCATAGAAGCAGTTGGCGGATTAGATGAACTCAAGAAATGGTTGATTCAGAGATCAGATGCTTTTACCGAAAAAGCAAGGGTCTATGGCCTTCCTCAGCCAAAAGGAATGTTGATTTTGGGTGTTCCAGGTTGCGGAAAGTCAATGATAGCCAAGACAACTTCTCGTCTTTGGGGATTGCCCATACTGCGATTAGACATGGGAAGAGTTTATGATGGCTCAATGGTGGGCAGATCTGAAGCGAATTTGCGCAATGCTCTCAAGACAGCCGAGTCTATTTCTCCGGTGATTCTCTTTATCGATGAGCTAGACAAATCGTTTTCAGGTAGTGGTTCTGGTGACTCCGATGGTGGAACTTCCAGCAGAATCTTCGGTTCTTTTCTGACATGGATGCAGGAAAAGAAATCCTCTGTCTTTGTTATGGCAACTGCCAACAGGGTAGAAAGGATGCCAAGCGAATTTCTCAGAAAGGGTCGCTTTGATGAGATATTCTTTGTAGATTTACCTACTTCCCAAGAACGTCAAGCAATATTTATAATTCATTTAGGTAAAAGGCGGTCTGAAATTTCGCGATTTGATACTGAACAACTTGCCAAAGTTTCCGATGGATTTTCCGGAGCAGAGATTGAACAGGCTATCATTGCATCAATGTACGAAGCATTTGCTCAAGATCGTGAATTTACTCAGCTTGATATTATCGCTTCAATCAAGTCTACTTTGCCTTTATCACGCACTATGACTGAGCAGGTCTCTGCGCTTCGAGATTGGGCCCGCCAGAGGGCTAGACCTGCATCTGCTTCCATCGCTGAATATCAGCGAATGGAATTTTAAAAGGCTTTCGCCTTGCAGCAAGTATGCTGCCGGTGGAAAGGCTGGTTCTAAAGAGAGCTAGCAGTTCACAATACGTTCGATTTGTTGTTGTTTTCTTTTAAATCCTATTGGAGGAAATCCAAATGTCTCACTTTAGTACTTTGCGCACTAAAATCACTGATGCAGAAATTCTCAAAGCTTCTTTACGCGATCTTGGAATCAGCGTTAATACAGAAGCCGAGGTCAGAGGCTATAACGGCCAGCGTTTACGCGCAGACATTGTTGCTACGCTTGAAGGTGAATATGACCTGGGCTGGACAGAAAAAAGCGATGGTAGTTTTGATTTAATCGCAGATCTCTGGGGTATCGCCAAAAGGCATAACCAGACTGAATTGATCAACTCAATTAACCAAAAATATGCGGTTAATAAAACCTTGTCTGAGGTTAAGCAGCGGGGACTACAAAACGCCAATGTCAGACTAGTACTTCAAAATTAAGGATTTTAGGTCTTTGCTGTTTTCTAAAATCGATGGTTGATCCTCCATGGGTCAGCCATTTTTTTCAATGGTTAATTTGCTTATACTATCAATGGCTCTTGTGTAAACGTAAGTTTCCGGTTGAGAGATTATCCGAGCATTAAATTTTTCCTTTACCCTAAGCCAAAATTCAGTATCTTCGCCATAGGAGAGATTATTGAATCCTTGCAGCTCGAAGAATACTTTTCTCTTAGCAAAGATAGTTCCAACTATCACGCATTGTTTGATATTAATTTTTTGTTCTGGTTGGAAATAATCTACAACAAAAATTTCTTCATCCGTAGTGAACCCTCCGCTAATCGCATCAACTTCTGGATTAGCTTGCATATATTTGATTCTAGATTCCAAATGATTATACAAATAACTATCATCACTATCTAGAAAGGTTATGTACTCGCCGAAAGATGCTTGAATTCCTGTATTTTTTGCGTAAGCCTGTTTTTTGTTCTTTTGTTTGAGATACCGTATATTGTTAAAATCAGATAAGTACTTATCAATCACATTGAAGGTATCATCATTACTACCATCATCGACAATAATTAATTCCCATTCACTAAAGGTTTGATTAACCACACTGTCAATACATTTGGCTAGACAGTAATCTCTGTTGTAAGTACAAGTGACTATAGAAATTTTCGGTTGATGGTCAAACTTAATAGGACTCATGATTCTTGTTTATTTTCATTTCTTCAAACTAACATATAGCATTTTGTGAAACCAAAAAACACAAAAACTCAAAAACCAACCAGACTAGGGCGTACAATAACAGTAATGAGCCAACCAGTTATGGTCAGTATAGTAATATTTAAAATTCCGATAGTGATTCTGATGAAACGATACTAGATCAGTGAATAACCTTTTCTTTCACTGAGGTTCAAAACACTTGCAGAAATCATAGATATGGCAAAACAAAGACTCTAAAACTAGACATAGGGAATATCAGTGCTGAATATTGCTTTACTTTAATTTCAGCTTATTGGCCACCTCCTTTTCTGTTATTCCTTAACCCGAACTGAGGTTACTTACAGAGGGTAAAAAGACACGCCAACGTAC
>CAIPYC010000133.1 GCA_903869185.1 uncultured cyanobacterium
AATCCGGGTAAAATAGCCATTAATGCGAATGGAGTAAAAATCACTGACAGTGTTTTTCTCTGCGATAGCTTTCGGGCAGTGGGAGAGGTGAATTTTGCCGGAGCTTCGATTAGGGGGACGCTTGACTGTCATAATGGTCAGTTCATCAATCCCGATAATACCGCTATCAACGCAAATACAGCAAAAATCAGTTCTAGTGTTTTTCTGGGAAAAGATAAGGAAAATGCGTCAGACTTTCAAGCTGAAGGCAAACTGAGTTTCGAAAATGCTACCATTGGGTCTGAGCTTAAACTAATCAGTACAGAAATCAACAACCCTGAAAAACTAAGCCTGAATTTACGTTTTGCTAATGTGAAAACATTCATCCTTGAAAGTGATAAGAATACTTCTCAAACAAATTGGGCTAAGAAGATAAAACCAGATAATTTATTTTTGAATGGATTTGTCTATAATGCGTTTATCTACGGCAGCCTTGAAGAGCGCCCTGATTCGAAAGCCCTTAAAGATTGGTTGAGGCTTCAGCCTAAAGAAAGGTTTGCGCTTCAACCCTACGAGCAATTAGCATCCGTATTAAAAGAAAAAGGATATCAGGAAGAAGCTACAGAAATCTTAATTGCCAAAGAAGAGGATCAACGCGAGCGCGGAGGACTTCAAGGTTTTGGTTGGCTTTGGAACAGGTTTTTAGGATTCACGATCCGTCATGGCTATCGTCCAGAACGAGCTTTTATATTCTCGGTTGTTATTGTTGTTGTTGGTGGAGTTGTTTTCTGGATTGGATACGATCATAACCTAATTTATCCTACTGAAAAAGATTGCATTAAACAAGACAAGGGATTGATAAATGAAAAGGAAACTATTAAATGCAGCAAATATTATAACTATCCCAAATTCAATCCATGGATATACTCTTTAGATGTTTTTCTACCAATCATCGATCTTCGCTTAAAAAATGCTTGGATACCTAATGCTAATACCCCTTGTGGAGAGGCTTTAAGATATTATTTCTGGGTTCAAACTGCTTCCGGTTGGGTGCTTACTACACTCTGGGTAGCAGGCTTTACAGGATTAGTACGAGGTGGGAAATAACCAATATTTTCACTGCAAGCAAACGAATCTAGAGAGAGTTTGTCATCAAGTTCAAGATAGATAATTTTGCAGGCTTTAGATATTCATCCCAAAAACTTACTGGTAATGCCTTCTGCTATTTTTTTATTTCACTAAACTGAGTGAAGATCTCAATTTAGTTGAGAAATTTGCTCCTCTCCGTAATCATAAGGCTCTCTAGTTACGATAGGAATTTCTATAAAATTCTCTACTGGAGGTGGCGAAGAAACAGTCCATTCCAATCCACTGGCACGCCAGGGATTATTATCAACCTTGTGTCCTCTCAAGCAAGAGCTGATTATATTGGCAATAAAAGGAAGAGTAGACATTCCCAACAAGAATGCGCCCAAACTGGCAATGATATTCCAGAGCGTATATTGGGGATCATATGATGCAACCCGTCGCAACATCCCCTGCAAACCAACTGGATGCATTGGGAAAAAATTTAAATTTGCTCCTATAAAAGTTAACCAGAAATGAATCTTTCCCCAAGATTCTGAGTACATACGTCCGGTGATTTTGGGAAACCAGAAGTAAATACCAGCATAGATAGCCATTGTTACGGTTCCAAAAACAACATAGTGGAAATGTCCGACCACAAAATATGTATTATTGACATGGATATCAAAGGGAGCTGAAGCCATCATCACTCCTGTAATTCCGGCAAACAAGAACATAGCTACCCCGCCAAGGCAAAAGAGCATGGGAGTATCTAGATGAAGCTTCCCCTTCCACAGTGTGGCTACCCAGGCAAAAACCTTGAGTCCAGTAGGTACTGCCACCAGCATAGTAGATGCCATAAAGAATATTCGCATCCAGCTAGGGGTAGCACTGGCAAACATGTGATGAACCCAGACAAAAATACCAACTATGGCGATGATGAAAGAAGAAACAGCTACTATCTTGTAACCAAATAAAGGTTTGCGGGAAAAAGCCGGTATAACTTCGGAAAAAACACCAAAAGCAGGCAAGGCCATAACATAGACAGCAGGGTGAGAATAAAACCAAAACAGATGTTGATAAATAATGGGATCTCCATTTTTAAAAGGAGAAAAGAAATCAGTACCAAAGGAAAGATCAAAAAGCAACATGATTGCAGCCCCGGTGAGGGCGGGCAAACAGAACAATTGCAGCAACTGTGCGCTGAGGATTGTCCAAACATAGACTGGCATCCTAAAGTAAGTCATACCCGGCGCGCGCATCTGTACAATCGTTGTTACAAAATTGACCCCGCCCATAATCGAAGAAACGCCAGAAATCACAATAGCCAGTAACCAGATAAATTCTCCATTGATCAAATGACCAGAAGGATTTTGGATACTCACAGGAGGGTAAGACCACCAACCGGCTTGAGCAGTCCCACTGGGCAAGAAAAAACTTGACAGCAAAAGAATACCAACTATAGGTATTTGCCAAAAGGCAATGGCGTTGAGCTTGGGAAATGCCATATCTCTAGCTCCAATCATCAAGGGAACCAGATAATTGGCCAATCCCAAATTTGCTGGAAAAATCCATAGAAAGATCATGATTGTTCCATGCATGGTAAATAGTCCATTGTAAACTGAACGATTGACTACATCTAGCTGCGGGGTCAGCAGTTCTGCTCTTACAATCATTGCCAGCAGACCACCGACGAGAAAGAAGATAAAGGATGTAACTAGATACTGAACGCCGATGATCTTGTGATCAGTACTAAAACCAAAGTAATCTTTCCAATGAGTAGTATGCTCAGAATTGCTATCTATATTTTTGAGGGGAATATTAGTCATCAATAACCTTCTAAAGTAATCAAAAAATCAGTTGACAAGAGATTTGGCCGGGGACACTGAAGGCCAATGGAAAAAATAAGAGGGAGTGGCTATATACCTATTGTGTTCCAAGATGGCTTGATTGCTTTCTGGTAAAGGTTTTTGCTTACTGGCTTGAGATAGCCATTTGCTGTAGGTTTCTACTGGATCTACATATACATCTGCTTGCATCAGGGCAAAATATGTACCACTAAACTGGGAATCCTCCAGTTGGTACTTACCGACTCGATTGGCTGTCAATCTCAGCTCTATAGTGCGGTTGGGGACTATATCCTGTTTAATACGGAAATTGGGTACAAAAAAACCATGTATGACATCTTCGGACTTGAGCATCAATCTGACCTTCTGGTTAAGTGGCAGATGTAGATCTCTGCTGGTAATGTTGCCATTGGGATAATGAAAAGACCAGTCCCATTGCCTGGCGGTCACTTCGATTGTTTCACCATTTTGATCTTGATCGTTAATCGCTGCATAGGCCGATTCTTCCAAGGGATTATGCAGATGGACTACCGGTAGATTCCCCAGGATATTCATTTTTTGATAAATGTTATAGCTATAGTAGGTAATCCAGACAACCAATACAATAGGAATCACTGTCCAGATGATTTCCAGCTGCACATTGCCCTTTATAGGATATGCGTCGCTTTTATCGCCTTTGGCAGCTCGAAAAAAGAGGATCGAATAGATCATCATTCCCAATACTCCTAAAAACACCAAAGAGCCCAAACTCACCAAAAAACTGAACAAATCCCCAACTGGTAGGGCTTCTAAAGCAGCCGGAGTAGGAAGCCAATGGTAGGACTGCACTCCTAGATAGTGGCTAGTAATGATGATTCCAATTACAAATAAAGCCAACAGAACAATGTTAAAAACTTTCATAAACCTTGTGAAAATTATTTGAGGACTTGATTGGGATTTTCTCCTTGTTGAACCAGTCTGGCAGCTGTACTGTGAACCCCGAATTCTGCTCCCAGTTGCGCTCCCAATGTACCATGGATGATCATGTAGCCCATTATCAACACTCCTATGAGTAGGTAACTCCATTGAGCCTGGTGTATATTGTTCTTGCGCCAACTATAGCGCTGAAACCCTCGCCAAACAGTCATGGCGACCATCATAACTAAGAGTAATACACCCCCTACCCCGTGTAAAAGCATTGTTGGCCCTGCCTCTAATCCCCAGGCACTCTTAATATTGACTGGGGGCTGGGCCAATAACATCTCAAAAAAACCAAATAATACAGTAAAAAAAGACATGACACTGGCAGCCAAAACATTGAACCAGGCAACATCATATAGGTTATCTCTAGTAGCGGGAATTGCCAAAAACCTGAATATTGCATGATCCAGCCTGAACAAGGTGCCCAAAATGTCAAAGGTGATTCCTATAATAAACAAGCCTATGCTCAGGTGAACAAGGTTAGGATGGATTGGAAATCTGTAAGGCAAACCATTGACCCCTAGTTCAAGTCCTAGTTGTTTCAACTGATCTATAAGGATCTGGTTCACTTAAGCAATCCCTCTCTTGTCGCCCGAACTACTGGAACTGTATGCAAGCTGTAAACCCAATCTATCAGATCTCCCAGGTAGATTTGTAAACAGATTAGAGACATTAGAACTGTCATAACTCCCAGATAGACTACCGGTATTTTTAGAGGATTTCGAACCCTGAGTATCCCCCGCCAGGCGGTGATTGCTACCAAGATTACCGAAATTGACCAACCATTGATCGTATGCCAAGCCAAAGTAGGAACAGCGCTGGGGTAAGGCTCAGCCAGAGATGCTTCCAGTTGACCAAAAATAACGGCAACAAATACCGCAACTGAGGCAACCAGCATATTCCACCAACTAACCTCAAACAAGTGATAGCTGCGCTTGAGATATCCTGCAACATCGCAGAAGTAAGCAAAGAAAACCATGGCAATTACAAAATGCACCACAACTGGATGCATTGTATCTGGATAGGGCAGATTTTCATCATTTAGGGCAGGTATGTTCATGGCATTTTATGAATCGACGATTGATTGGATCTCTGTTGTTTTTCGGCAGATGGAGTCTGAAGCGCAAAATAGGCAAAAAGGAAAAAAGCAATATGAAAAGTAACGGTAAAGCCCTGTACTATTCTATATTCTCTTTTTTCGGCGACAGTCAAGTTTGACTTATTATTCATATTCTTCCTAAAAGACCAGAATCCATCCCACAAAGCCTTAATATGTCCACATTTAAAGTCTCAGGTTTTTTAAATAATCTGCTACTGACATGCAAAAGTCAACCCCTACTTCTTGGTTGACATACTCATGATCATGCAGTTAATAAGCCTTGAGCTTGAAATCTGTATCCCCTAAGACATTAATCAACAGATCAAGTCCTTGGGGAGTGCGCTTAATATTTAAAAATCATTCGACTCAACACAACTTAAATAATAATTATCAAGACCATTTTGTCTGCCATTGAAACATTTCTTCTATTTCTGCACTTTGAGTCTGGATAATAGCTTTAGCTAGATTTCGCAGTTCAGGATGAGGACTATTTAGTACCATTGCTGCCATCATCACTGCCATTTTGTGATGAGGAATCATCTGCTTAATGAAAGCTTGATCGAAGTTTGAAGCATTCTTTAGAGCTGTTAAATCCATATCCATCATATTGTTCATATGATTCATCATCTTCACATCCGAATCCGAATCGTTGGACATTCCATGATTCATGCCCGTGCCAGATTGCATCGGCATTGTCATGCTAGATACAGCAGGTACTTTAGTTTTATACCATTTTTTATACCAAGTTTTCATCTCTTGAATTTCTTGGCTTTGGCTAGTTATCATATCTTGAGCTAATTTTTTCAGTTCAGGATGCTGTGCTTTTTTTAAAGCTATACTAGCCATATCCACTGCGTCCTGATGGTGAGGAATCATCATTTGGATAAAGTGTTGATCGATTTGTTGTTGATTCATTTTCATCCCCATTGTTGGGGTAGAGGGACTCGGGTAGGGATGATGAGTGTCTTCTACTGATTTTTGAGGCTGAGTTTGTGTCAACAGGAAGTTGTCGTTTCTACTAGCTTGCGTTTGGGCTTCTGTTAGATTGATGTTGAGAATCCCTGTTAGTGTTCCACCTGCTACTAAACTGACTAAAGTGTATATTAAAGTTTTCTTATTCATGATTTGACCTCTAAGTGTAATTTTGTTGTTAAGTATTTACTTTTGATCCACAGTCTTAAAAAATATCCTTTATTTCTATTGTAGTAGTGGAATATGAAATCAAGATGAAATATAAATTTATATATAAAGCGGCTTAAACTCTTTATATAGCTTAAAAACTTATCTACTGACTTCATCCATTAAAATATGTTTTAAATAATATATATTTAAGTGATTAAAATGTTTGAATTATGTGCCAACTCATTCAATATTTATTAACCTAAATCAGGTTAGATGGGAGCAAGATGGGTAATAGGTGGATGGCTGAAATTAACTCTAGACAGGATGGGATAAGACCAATCCCTCAAGCTGCACCAGAATGAATACTATCTAACCTCAGTTCGGGATAAGGAATAACAGAAAAA
>CAIPYC010000134.1 GCA_903869185.1 uncultured cyanobacterium
AAAGAAAAAGAAAACGAGAATGAACAAATTACAGAAGCTAGAATTGAAAAATTAACTTTACTAAAAGAACGCCACCTATTTAAAGAATTCAAAAGGCGTTCAGCCGGTCTTGTACCTTATGGTATTACAGATATAGACCTATATCTTCTAATGCAACATTATGGTATGCAAACCAGGCTTTAGATTGGTCAACAAGTCTGATGACTGCTCTTTTTGTAGCTACTAAAATTTGTCAGAATAAGGACAAGGGCAAAGATCAAAAAGATCAAGATGGCGCAGTATACATTCTTGATTCATATGAGCTTGTAAGAAAACAATGCAAAAAAATAACAAATGACAAACCTTATGGCAACCCAACTAAGAACCATCCAGATTTTTTTAAACTCTGTAAAAAAAATTGCGGATTGGATTGATAAGGGTTGTCAAGACAAGGATTTATTTCCTGAATATACCTTTCCAATAAGTGGAGACTTTTCTGATTCTAGAATGAAGTTACAGAGAGCTGCATTTACTTTTCATGTTGAAAAATGTAAGAAAATAGAAACACCTACAGATTATTGTATAAAAATCATCATAGATAGAGATTCAAAGAAAAAAATAAGAAACCAACTCAGACTAGTGGGGATTGACGAATTTTCAATATACGGAGATCTTGATCATCTTTCCAAATCCCTTAAATCTCTTTTTGGTGATTTTACGGTAAATTAAAAATCTCTACAGAAAGAAGAGAGGTGAAAGCATGAAGGACATTGAAGCCTTGTTTTCTTAAAGTAGAAATATAAACCCCGGATACTACAGAACATTTGAAACCCGGTAATCGCTCGAAGGGCACCAGGAATGTCCTCTTTGAGTTTAACTATCCCGCAGCTCTTGAGATTTAATCATATATATGCAATAATAGAAGACTGTGTAATTTTTAAGCTTTTATTTTTCTAAGCTATGGCCAGTAAAAAAGGTGTCCGTATTACCATAACGATAGAATGCACTGATTGCCGTACAAACAACGATCAGCGCACTCCTGGTGTATCTCGCTATTCGACCACCAAAAACCGTCGCAACACTACTGCAAGACTCGAACTCAAAAAATTCTGCCCTCATTGCAACAAACATACTGTTCACAAGGAAATCAAATAGATAGATAAAAATATGAATTATTATCGTAAGCGCCTATCGCCTATTCCCCCAACCCAGCCAATCGACTATAAAGACATAGAATTACTAAAAAAATTCACAACAGAGAGAGGCAAGATTTTACCACGTCGCATTACTGGGTTAACTGCCAAGCAGCAAAGAGATATGACCGAGGCCGTCAAAAGAGCTAGAATCATTGCCCTGATGCCATTTATCAACAAAGAAGCTTAAGTTGAATAGGTATAGCAGGATAGGCTTTTTTCGTAGTCATTGAGTAGCATCTGACATTCTTTGAGGCTTATTTTCTTTTGCTCCATAGCTTTTTCTGTCTGCTGGCGAACTTTTTCCAGCAGATCTTCTGCTTTATATTGAACATAGCCTAAGACTTCGGTTACCGTATCACCACGCACAAGATACTGTATTTGGTATCCTTTGGGCTGTATTTCAATATGCACTACGTTAGTATCTCCAAAAAGATTGTGCAGATTCCCCATGATCTCCTGATATGCTCCAACGAGAAACATACCCAGATAGTAGTTTTTCCTCTCAAAAGAATCATTTTCTTCTAGAGGGTGAAGTTCTAAAACAGATTTGATATCTTTAAGATCGATAAACTGTTCTATTTTTCCATCACTATCACAGGTCAAATCAGCGATAATCCCTCTATTTGTAGGCTCTTGGTTAAGTCGATGGATAGGCAATATGGGAAAAAGTTGATCTATTGCCCAAGCATCAGGAGCTGACTGAAAAACCGAGA
>CAIPYC010000135.1 GCA_903869185.1 uncultured cyanobacterium
ATTACTATAAACTTAAGTAAGGTATCTTATATCGTAATGTTTACTTAATCTTTACTCGATATAATGTATTTTGTAAGCTTTTTGTATAGAATCCCTGGTTTTTAGTCTGCGATCTTCGCCAGCTAAATAGTTAAAATATTCTTTAGGGTTGTATGAGCAACAGTTCGAACATGAAAGAAAGAACTTCCCCTCTCAAGCAAGAGGGAAATAAAAATCCTGATTGTACTCATCCAGTTCGTCCGCTGCACAGATGTATTGACTTTGATAAAGGCTTCAATTCATTAAAGATTGTTTCAGTCTGTTTTGCAGCTCTGGTAGGAGTTAATATCTGTCAAACTAATGACAAGATAAGTACAAGTAACGCCAACACTATTGACAATTTGCTTCTTTTGCTGAGCGGTTCTGCTGTTGTTCTAGAGCAGTATATAGATTTTAGAGCTGCTCTAGAGAGTCAAAACAGAAAGAAACGTTAACAAATGCATCTTTTGATTCCCGCAGCAGGCTCAGGTAAAAGAATGGGAGTCACTGGCAACAAGTTACTCCTAGAAATTTTGGGTATGCCGATCATCTCCTGGACATTAAAGGCTGCTCAGAAGTCGGTGTCTATAGAATGGGTAGGCATTATTGGTCAGAAGTGCGATTTTCCTCGGTTTGAAAATATTTTATTAAGTATTGGATTTTCCAAAAAATGGCAATTGATAGAAGGAGGCGAAACTAGACAAGAGTCTGTCTACCAAGGACTAAAGTCTCTGCCTAATTCAGCAAAGCTGGTATTAATCCACGACGGTGCCAGATGTCTGGCTACGCCTAGTTTATTCGATCAATGCAGTGATTCCCTTCTTGTATATTCGGCATTAATTGCGGCAATTGCGGTAAAAGATACTATAAAAATTGTCGATGCCGAACGTTACATAGCTGATACTCCCAATCGTGAACAACTTTGGGCAGCCCAGACGCCTCAGGGTTTTTCTGTGGATTTACTCAAGGAATGCCATGCCAAGGCAATAGCTCTAGGCTGGGAAGTTACAGACGATGCCGCTCTTTTTGAGAGGTGTCAATTGCCGGTAAAGATCATTGAGGGAGAGGAAACCAACCTCAAAATTACCACTCCAGTTGATTTGGCTATAGCAGAATATATTTTGGCTCAGCGAATCGATTAAAACGAGTTAATTACACTTGATTGCTGAATCCAATTGACTGCGATCTGTCAGTTCGCTAACAGGTTCAGCCACCACATCACCCATCACCCGAACTTGTAATCCACGACAATTGAAAATATAGCCAGCACTTCCATCATCGTCAATATTGGCATGTTTGGAGTACCATGATTCAACCATGCGACCGCCGCTATACAACTTCACCAAATAGTTCTGACCAATGGTGCTGCTTTTCCATGCTGCAAATCTATTTTGAACCCTAGGCAAAGAAAGCCAGATAAAAAAGACGAGCAAGGCTGACAAGACCAAACCTACAAGTGCATACCACCATTTGAATGTAAAATCTTTCATTGTGTTTGACTCAAATTTATCAAAAATCTAAATTTAAAATACTATTTGACTGATTCCAAAGATTTCCCGATTCAATGCTAACACTTTCAGACAAAAGCCTAATTTTTGAGTAATCCGCTATGCCTTAGAAG
>CAIPYC010000136.1 GCA_903869185.1 uncultured cyanobacterium
CAATATCATAGCTCTCTAAGTTCAATTCATACCAAAGGGGACATTCCCAGAAAACTATTCTAGAATAAGATCATTAACAAAACTACATACTTTTGCCATCATGACAGTAATCTACCCACGAAAATTTCGTGATCAATTAACGGCCCAAGCCATATTGGATAGAGTGGTTGAGCAGCCTGAGGCCCACATGGTAGTGCTCAATCGTTATCGCTTCAATGAACAACATAGTTGCAAAGATCTCACTGATCTCATGGAAAGACTCGATGGTCAGCCTAAAGAGCTAGTCAGAGAACTTTCACACCATGTGGCTGATGAAGCCCGTCATGCTTATTGGCTAAGCGATCTTCTCTGTGATCTCGGCTCTGAAATAGGTACGCCACCGGGCATGTCCTATATTTCTGAATTTGAACATCTGCTAGATACCAATAGTGTTAATAACAAAGAAGACATCATCATCGATGGTATTGCCGCTATCAATGTTACCGAAAAAAGAGGCTGCGAGTATTTTGCGGCTCATATCAGGGCTTTGCAAAAAACCGAGCAAACTCCCGAAAATATCCAAATCAGAGAAACAATCGAAAAAATCATGCCAGAAGAAGTAGAGCATGTTAAATGGGGAAATCGTAAATTGGCAGAAATCGCCAAAGTGAGTCCTGAACATAAAATCAAAGTTGAGCAGGCTAAACGGAAATATGCCGCAATCGAGCAAGCAGCCCTTGAATATAGCATGGACATTCTGGCAGGAGCTGAATTTAGAAGGCTCGAACATTTGGTGAAAATTGTGGAAACTCTGCCTATGTGGCAAAGACCCCAATATCTAAGCGAGCACTTCGGCAATGCATTATTTAACGGTAAATTGCAAGAAACCAGATTTGAATTTGCTCAGAAGGCTTGGGAAAAAGACCCAGCGGCTTTTTTTGAAAAATTCATACCCATGTTTTTTGCTGACAATCTTAAAGGGAAGAAATAAGGATTCTATGCTTTAATCAACAATCCAACTCCAACTACAGCAAAAGCACTAGCAGCGGTTTTCTGCAGGAGAATAGGGTTAATTAAGTTTTTGGCACGACTTCCTATAATGACTCCTATAGCAGCGACTGTCCAAAGGGCAAAAGTTGCTGAGGTGAAAATAATCACTGGAGCATGATATTTAGCTGCCAATGTTGCAGTTGCCAACTGCGTCAAGTCACCCCATTCAGCAATAAAAATGGTCATAAATGCTGTGGTGAGGGATTTTGAAAATTTTGCAGCTTTATTTTCTAAACAAGAATCAACATCAGACTCCTCAGGCTGTTGTCGTTGCCACATCATTACGGCAAAAACCAGAAATAAAATTCCTGATAATATATGAACCAATTGAGGAGGCAAAAGACTGAGCATACTGCCAAATGCTACGGCCACAAAACTTTGAATAACAAAGGCAAGCGATGCGCCGATAAAGACGGCAAAGGGATTATGACAGGTTGCTAAAAATAAAGCGGCAAATGCTGTTTTATCAGGTAATTCAGCAACAAAAATTAGCGCAAAGGTGGAGATAAATAGATTCATTTTCGTCAAAGCCATCAAGCTATTCAGGTTTACTACAATCTTCTGAATGAGCTTGATGAGAGTAAAACAACTTCACCAAGCTCACACAAATATGTGAACTCAGTGAAGGTCTCGCTCTCAAGTGCTAGAAATCTATAATTCTAAACTTGCCATCTGAACCAGGCAATATGCCAGTATGTTGACTCAGATATACTGACTGTCTCGTCAGCAGCTACTCCCCTTCGACTTGGTTTTTATATTACATTATTTGCAGACAAAAATGCAATCATTTACTGATTTATTGCAAAAAATCCCGGAAAAACTACTTCAAGCCCAAAGCACTCTTTAGATTTTTAGCTATTTTGATTTGCAAATGACATTCCAAAAGCCACGCTAAAAATATTGATACTAATCCACCCAATAGATTGAATAGCAATAAGGCCAAGGGATTCACTAAGCCTTTAGTGCCTAAAGTAGATAGATGATTGAACTGAATTAAGATGGGATAATGTATAGCATATAGAGCATAGGAAATAGAGCCTAGATAACTCAGTTTTTTAAGTATTGTTACAGGAACCTTTTTTAGCCAGAGAGTTAATGGCAAAATTAACAGCAAAATCATGGTAGCTAAATATCCATTTCTGAATACAAAATCGCTATGCAATATACTTTTCTTCCAACCATAAAAAAGCGCAGCAATACTTAAAAGTAAGAGAATAAAACTAGATATTTTAAATAGAGGTATTTTCTTTCTTGTGATCAATTTGGCAACAAATGAAGTGACAACAGCTGTCGTCAGAACATTACAAATAATGGGACGCGGTGTTACTGGGATTCCATATTTATAAACAAAAGTCGCCAATATATTTTGGATACAAAATGCCATTATCAATATCAGAATTGTCCAGAAGAAATTTGAATTGTAATCTTCTTCAACCAAATCAAATTTATTTAAGTTCTTGGATAACCAAAGCCCTGCAAGCCACAAAGTAAAATAGCCCAAGATTGCTAAAGGATGAAATGGCACTAAAGTAGCTAATATGGCACATATAAAACAAACAATTATTGCTTGTTCAATGTTCACCTTATATTTCCATATCACCACAAATAAAAGATAAAACATGAACTCATAGTGCAAAGTCCAAAGAGGCTCATTATTATTTATCTGAGGAATAAACCATCCCTGGGTGAAAAATATAACACCAAATATATCCTTGATAGAAGGAAGATTTGCTGAAAAGAAAAATGACAGCAATAAAGCAAAAAGATATATTGGATAGAGTCTGATCAATCTTTTTAATAAATACTTCTTTGCTTCTTCTCCGCTATATTGCCCGGGAGTAGTATAGCCAATTACAAAACCAGAAAGCACAAAGAAGATAATTACAGCTACTAGCCCCAATGATCCTAATATATCTAATATTTGTTCTACTAATTTAGGATCAGCAATAGGATAAATAGACGGATGAGGCAAGGAAAGCATATGATGTACCAAGACAACCAACGCGCATATCCCTCTCAATCCATCTAATTGCTCCAGTCTTTTATTGCCAAGCTGTTGGTAAATTGATAGGTTTTTCATTGAGAAAAATTTAAGAAAGTCACAAAATCAATCGACCTTAACTCCCCTCCAAAAAGCGACATAATTTTTGATATTTGCTGCTTTCTCTTTGGGGTCAGGATAGTACCAGGCTGCATCATTATTTTTTTTACCTTCGACGTTGATCGTAAAGTAGCTGGCTTGTCCCTTCCAAGAGCAAGTAGTATGTGTGTTGCTTGCCTCGAAATATTCACGATTGATCGATTCAGGAGGAAAATAGTAGTTACCTTCGACAATCAGACAGTTATCGCTATCAGCCAAGATCGTATCATTCCAAATTGCTTTAGGCATATTAAGTTACTCTCAATTGCTATATGCTATCATTCCATAGAATAATAGTAAAATCTTTCTTCTTGGAAATTGCCGCAATACTAAGCAATACTCATGAATGAGCTACTTGAACTTTCTATCCTCATGCCCTGTCTAGACGAAGCTGAGACAATCGCTGGTAAGCTTTTTCTTTTTATATCACTTATTAGTCTTACCTGCTGAATATAGGTTATATCGTAAGACGAGAGGGTATGGCTTGACTCCAGGTATTGATAAGTTGTTCAATACTTAGATTAATCAGTTCATCGTTTTCTACCTGAATTTTTAAATCATTTCCACCAACTTGGCCCAGATAGTACCAATTTTGACCCAGCTCGAGTTGGAGCAGATTTTCCCAGCTCTGGCGAAACTCGGGATCAATCGAAACAATAATCCTAGCGGTTCCCTCGCCGAAAAACAACGTATCCCAACGGATATTTTGAGCAAGTAAACTTATTTGAGCTCCCAATGTTCCGCCAATACAGGATTCTGCTAATGCCACTGCCAGTCCTCCTTCAGCGCAATCATGAGCAGATTGTACCCAACCACGTCCAATACTAAGACGACAGAGAGATTGCACAGCTTTTTCCATCGCAAAATCCACTCTTGGTGGTCTTCCTGTAATAAGACCGTGAATTTCCTTAAGATAATGAGAAGCTCCAAGAGTAACCTTTTCTGGACCTAGTAAATAAATCAGATCACCGGTAGAACGCCAACCTCCTCCACAAGTTTTGCTTAAATCCTCAATCAAACCGACCATGCCGATTACAGGAGTCGGATAGATGGGTTTGGGATTACCCTCCTCATCGAGGGTTTCATTGTAGAGGGAAACATTACCTCCAGTTACAGGGGTATTGAATTGTCTACAGGCTTCGGCAATACCGGCACAAGCCTGAGATAATTGCCAATAGCCTAGTGGGTTTTCTGGACTTCCAAAATTGAGATTATCAGTGACAGCCAGAGGCAGAGCTCCTACACAGGAGATGTTGCGGGCCGCTTCAGCTACTGCCGCTTTAGATCCCTCTAAAGGATCCAGGTAGACATAGAGAGGATTGCAATCAGTTGTCGCAGCCACACCAATATTACACTGACTGCTAGGAGTATCAATAGGACGGATTCTTATAATCGCTGCATCTCCTCGTCCTGGAAGCAATACAGTGTTGTTTTGCACCTGGTGATCATATTGACTATAGATCCACTCCTTGGAAGCAATTGTTGGGCTATCTAGCAAAGATAATAGTATTTCATTCCAGTCCTTCTTTAATGAAGAAATTCCAGAGATAGTGCATTCGGGAAGTGATGTTTCGGTCCATTCCCATGCTTTTTTAATATATTCCGGTAGATCGTCTAGCCCCTGCCTTTGATATAAAGGGGTATTTTCAGCTAGAGCATCGGCAGGAATTATAGCAGCCACCTCTCCTTGAAAAAGAATCTTTACTATTGGCTCTTCTATAACAGTTCCAGCTACTACCGCCTGTAAACCCCAACGCCAGAAAATCTCCAGCAATTCCTGTTCTCTTCCCCTGTGAGCTACGAAAAGCATTCTTTCTTGTGATTCAGAAAGTAGATATTCATAGGGAACCATCCCAGTCTCTCGTACAGGTATCAGATCCAAATCTAATTCAATCCCCAAACCGCCTTTGGCTGCCATCTCTGCCGTTGAGCAGGTTAACCCTGCTGCTCCCATATCCTGAGCCGCTACAACTGCGCCGGTCTTAAATGCCTCCAAGCAGGCCTCTATCAATGATTTTTCCAAAAAGGGATCGCCCACCTGCACAGCAGGTCTATCATCTAAAGAATTAGCCGAGAGTTCAGCGCTGGCAAAACTAGCTCCCTTCATGCCATCTTTGCCAGTAGTAGAACCAACATAGAGAACCGGATTGCCAACACCGCGGGCTTTGGATGTGACTATCTCCTCGGTTTCCATTAAACCTAAAGCCATCACATTAACCAAAGGATTGCCACTGTAAGCTTCATCAAAATAAACCTCACCACCAACTGTGGGAACACCCACACAATTTCCATAGTGACTGATTCCTTCGATTATTCCTGTAAAAATCCTTTTGCTTTTAACATCCTCTAATCTGCCAAAGCGAAGGGAGTTCAAAAGGGCAATGGGACGAGCTCCCATGGTAAAAATATCTCGCAAGATTCCACCAACCCCTGTAGCTGCTCCTTGAAATGGCTCTATTGCAGATGGATGATTGTGCGATTCTATTTTAAAAGCCAGGCGCAGTCCACCCCCCAAATCCACAACACCCGCATTTTCCCCCGGACCTACCAGAATCCTCTCACCTTCGGTAGGAAATTGCCTTAAAAGTGGTTTGGAATTTTTATAGCAGCAATGCTCCGACCACATCACCCCAAACATTCCTAATTCGGGTTTATTGGGATGACGACCCAATCGGTTGACTATCTCTTGATATTCTTCGGGCTTAAGTCCTTCCGAGGCGATTTCTTGAGGACTAAAGGGAATAGACATTATTGTTATCTGCTTAAATCTGGGTTAATTCTGTTCTATTTTACCTGAAAAACAAGTTATCTTGAATTTCTTGCTAACCATTAGTTTGTGAATGAGTCATTTGATTATCAGACAGTGCAAATGGTCGATTTTGCTTACAAATTTAAAAATATCTATATGTTAGTATAATCGAAACCTTCAATAGGGCAAAAAATAAGTGTTTTCTGATAAACTTGAACTCTATTTTCCTGGCTCTTTACCGATAGAAGAGTACATGAAACAAACCAGTCAACAACTGAAAATTCATGGATTTTCAGAGCAAAATACACTAGGAGTGGCTGCAACTTGTCGTGATGAGATTGCCGAACCACTATTAGATGAAATAATAAAATATTGGGGAAAGACTTTTGACCTGAGAAGTCTAGGTGGTTTTTTTATTGCAGGAAAAACTGGAATATCTACTGTTTTAAGTCATACTCCCGTAGTAGATAGTATTGGTCGTTTTGTTCTTTATGCGATGCCACATATTGCTATTTCCGAAGAAGGAGAAATTGGCAATGTCTACCGTGATGGAATTCAGGGGATTTCTCACGCTTGTGGCTCGTTAAGTGGGGTTATTCATGAATTAGCTTCGGGTCATATTCATTTTCAGTCTGATATTGATGATCTTGAACAGTCTATTGTCCGGCAAAAAATCATTTCTGCTATTCATTATGGTGAAGTACCCAATCTATTAGATATTACTATTCTGGCTTGCAAAATCATAACTGGAGATATCAAACGTCTTCTTGATTTGGTTGATTATTCAGCATACAATTATGCATTTTTTACGGGTATTTTGATTCACGGACCAAAAGACACGCATTGGGTTCATTCAAACAATTCTTATGTTGTAACTAACAATTTTCCCACAGGCTCGAAATTGGATTTACAAACAAACTAAATGGGGCGTGCTGATTGCATCACAAGAGAATACTTGCCCAGGATATAGAACTTTACCACTATATACTATATTAAGAAACTTTAAATTAGATTTCTTTTGCAAGAGAACCTTTATTAATATTAAGATATTAGAAAATAATTCTACCTGATATAACTTATGCTGGGAAAATCCGATCTATCCACCTACTTTCATCAAAAAACAGCCAATTGCCCTTGTTGTAATCCATCTCTTCATATCATGGCTGAACATTGGACTAAAGCTTTTATATCTCGACGTTTGATGTTATTGGGTTCAGGTTCATTATTGACAGCTATAGCTATTTCTGATAAAGGCAAGGCCTTAGCGCAAGCTCAAAAAAAAACAAATAATCAGCCCACTATCAATCAAGCTCAGGTTGCAGAGACGATATATCAAAATGGGCAAGTTATTACAATTAATGAGGCGCGACCGACAGCAGATGCCATCGCAGTTAAAGACGGAAAGATCTTGGCTGTAGGCACAAAAAAAGAAATCGAAAAATTTCAAGGCGAAGCTACTAAAATTATTAATCTCAATGGCAAAACTATAGTTCCCGGTTTTATTGATGCTCATGGGCATGTGTTTGCCCAAGGTATTGCAGCAAATGTGGCGGATCTTCTTCCTCCTCCGGATGGTGGGGTAAACAGTATTGCTAAAATTCAGCATGCCTTAAAGCAATGGAGTAATAAACCTATTGCCAAAACCCTGGGGTTCATTATTGGTAATGGCTATGATGATTCACAACTGGCAGAATGCCGTCATCCAAACCGGGATGAATTGGATGCAGTATCAACTGAGGTGCCAATAGTTGCAGTGCATCAGTCTGGTCACTTATCAGTTTACAACAGCAAAGCTTTAGAACTCATTGGTATTGATTCTACAACTCCCAATCCACAAGGAGGAGTAATCCAGCGGCGCAGCAACAGCCAAGAACCCAACGGTGTAATGGAAGAGTCTGCTCATTTTCATGCTTTATCTACTATTTTTGCAAAAAAGGTGAAAATAGATCCAACTCAAGCATCAATGGTTGTTGGACTGGTGGAAAAAGGAATTGAAAAATATGTTGAATATGGCTTTACAACTTTACAAGAAGGACTGGGCAATCCAGGGTACCTTGAAATATTGAAGTTGGGAGCAGCCGAAGATAGGCTCAAATGTGATATCCCAGTCTATATGGAATACTTACAATCATCGCCCAAAGCTCATGAGAGCGAATGGTCCAGCAGAGCATATAAAAATCATCTCCGGGTTGCAGGGGGCAAATTGGTTCTAGACGGCTCTCCTCAAGGTCGAACTGCATGGTTGAGCAAACCATACTACAAACCACCGCAAGGACAGCCTGCTGACTATTGCGGATATCCCATATTGACTGATGAACAGTTAAGTGAAAGATTGGAAACTGCTTTCATAAATAACTTTCAAATACTTGTTCATTGTAATGGAGATGCTGCATGTGACCAATTGATTAAGTTGGTGAGTGCTCTAACCAACAAATATGGCGAGGCTGACCGCCGTATCGTGATGATTCACGCTCAAACAATAAGAGAAGATCAACTAGATGCAGTCAAGAAATTAGGAATCATTCCTTCGTTTTTTCCTGCTCATACTTATTATTGGGGTGATTGGCATAGAGATGTAACTTTAGGACCTGAAAGAGCCAATCGGATCTCACCTACCCAATCAGCCTTAAAACGCGGGATTAAGTTCACAATCCATAATGATTCTCCGATAGTCCTACCTAATGCGATGCGTCTTCTTTGGGCGACAGTCAATCGACGCACCCGAACTAATCAGGTATTGGGTCAAGACCAGAGAATCACTCCTCTAGAAGGACTTAAGGCTTTGACTATTTGGTCAGCTTATCAGCATTTTGAAGAAAATATAAAAGGCTCGATCGAAGCTGGAAAATTAGCTGATTTTGCTATTCTTTCTGATAATCCACTGACGATAGATCCCTTGTTGATTAAAGATATTGTTGTTTTAGAAACCATCAAGGAAGGAAAAACCATTTATCAAAAACAGGGCGCATAATCTTTAACAAATTTTTCACTCTTGTTTTGGAAATTCTAACTCAAACAACTCAAACCCTTTCGTATACAGGAACTGCAACATCAACTTGATATGCTAAGAATAGTAAGTCAATACAGAGGTTAATTATGAACGCTAAAGACAAAATAGAAGCATCAGCTAAAAATATTGAAGGTAAATTACAATCAGCTTACGGAGAAGTGACTGGAAATACTGAAGATAAAATTAAAGGCGAAGCCAAGCAAGCCCAAGCTAAAATTCAGCAGACAGCTGAAAACTTAAAGGATAAGGCTAAGGATGCACTTGATTCCTAAACAATTGACTTTGATTTGATCGCCAGAATATCTCAAGCCTTCACAAAGGCAAACTTTTAGGGAGATCGACATTGAAGGTAGTGCATCTATCTATTTAATTCGTATGCATTTTTATACAAGGTTGATTGATCAAGTCAAAATCTCTTAACAATCCGTGATTCAATGTAACCCAAGGACGTATATATGAACACATTTAGTTTTAATTATAATTTAGTGATTGAATCTCTTCAAGAACTTAGTAGTCAACAGGTACAGACGCGCCTAGGTTTATCTACTAGTGATGATGAAGGTACTGACATTCTGCAGACCAATTGATTGTCGATCTCATAATGCAGAATATACGAAATTCAGCACACCAAGTATTGGAACTGATTTCTTCTGATGTTAGTGTCAAAGAAGTAATGTATAGCTGAAGTCGGACCTTACAAAGAGGTAAGATAGAAGAATGCCTAAAACTTATGGTTACGACTTACGGACAAAAGTATAGCAATAGCCAGAGCTTATAGAGAAGAAACCATAAGAATATGCTCGATAGCATCTCGAAGGCTATTAAATTGATCAAGACATTGACGAATGCGACTTTTAAGCCAAGACCAACAGCGTTCTATCTTGTTAAAGTCAGGAGAATAAGGAGGTAAATAAAGTAAATGACAACCAGCCTCCTCTACCGTAGAGCTTTATAATCTCCCGTTAACCTTTTTCGTTTAAGCCAGAGCGCTATTGTGTTGTGGTTGATGTGAAATAATTTAGCAGCCTAGCAAATCTTTAGACCATCTATTTCAATTGACTCTACTACTTTTGTCCGTAAGTCGTAACCATAAGTTTTAGGCATTCTTCTATCTTACCTCTTTGTAAGGTCCGACTTCAGCTATACATTACTTCTTTGA
>CAIPYC010000137.1 GCA_903869185.1 uncultured cyanobacterium
AATTCACTATCCTACAAGGGGAATGGGACTTTGAATATTCATGTGGTGATGCCAAAGTATGCTAATATCAATGCCCTATAATTATCTAGATGAGAACAGACAATCTATTCTATCAACTCTTTCAAATCCTGCCAGAGGCCCTATTTGAACTAATAGATCAGCCAAGTCAAAGAGCATCAGATTATCAATTCACCTCAGTCGAAGTCAAAGAACTCTCGCGGCCAATCCCTTAAAAACTTTATGTTGAGAGATACGGCGATTATGACAAACTTTTAAAATGGTGGAGTCAATAAAGCCAATTCCAGCGCATTGACCAAAACAAAGACTCTAAACTAGGCATAGGGGTTTGGTGCTGAATATTGCTTTACTTTATTTTCGGCTTATTGGCCGCCCCTTTTTCTGTTATTCTTTATCTCGAACTGACGTTAGTTAGTATTTCTACACCATCTTCGGTAACAGCAATAGTATGTTCAAACTGAGCTGAAAGTTTGCGATCCCTTGTCAGGGCTGTCCAGCCGTCACTGAGTACTTCAGCTTGCCATGTCCCTTCATTGATCATTGGTTCTATGGTAAAGACCATACCTGGGCGGATCTTTTTACCCCTGCCCTTTACCCCATAGTGAGGGATCTGGGGTTCTGTATGGAATACATTACTGATCCCATGTCCTACAAAATCTCGTACTACAGAGAATCCCTCTCCTTCAGCATATTCCTGAATGGCAGCACCAATATCCCCGATCCTCCCGCCTACAGTCACAGCCTCTATTCCTAACTTAAGACATTCTTCCGTCACCGTTACCAATTTTCTGGCCATTGGGGAGGGATCTCCTACTAGAAAAGTCCGCGAAGTATCACCATAGTAGCTGTCCACAATCAGGGTTACATCTATATTGATGATGTCGCCGTCTTTTAGAATCTCCTTTTTGTTGGGAATTCCATGACAAATAACTTCATTGACGCTTGTACAAATTGACTTGGGAAAGCCTTTGTAGTTTAAAGGAGCACTTATGGCACCATGTTCCTGTGTCCATTGCTCAGCCTTGTCATTGAGTTCAAGAGTGGTGACTCCGGGCTGTACCAGATTAGCCAGATAATCCAGTAGTTGGGCCGAGAGCGAACCTGCTCGGCGCATTTTGTCAATTTCACGTCTAGAGAGGAGGGTGATAGTTTCGTTACCCATTGGGAATTACAAACAGATAGATTATATTTTTTATTGTAGAAGCATCTGTCTGGATAATGTTCGGTTCTACCACTGGTTAAACACCAAAGAGTCGATTTACTATTGGATGTGAGGGATAAGAGAGAATTTAGGGGCATTTCGTCGTGCAAGAAGAAACATTAACTCAACTGATGGCCGCGGTAGAAGATCGTCTCGATGGCGGCACTGATAGATGGTATGCCGGTATTGCCGCTCTCGAGGCGATTTTGCTCTCTACTTTGGTTTCGCTTCCAAAGGAAGAAATTGGGGGGCTGATTTTATCACTGCCAAGTTCATTCATCAGGAGTCAAACTTTACTGGAGAGGTTAAGAATTGGCATTTTCTCCCCCAGACAGTTCAATGTTCAATCTCTCCCTGCCGCTGACGACTTAGCTCCTCAATCCCTGCCAGGATCTATTCTGGAATTTCCCCTAGACCCTCAAGATCCCCTTGCCAGAGAGCCTTTTGCTCTGGTAATTACTCCACAGTTCAATTTAACCCTGTTAAGGGGAACTGTGGGTTTTGGTTTCTCCTTCGATTCCCAATTGGCCCAAAAGGTATGGTTAAAGCTCAAATCTCATCCTGTTTTGGCCAATTCTGAACAGCTGGGTTCTTTGGAAGAGTTGGTAGAGAAGTTCGGATTTAGAGAACCTGATTATAAACTTGTGTCCAACTTTAGTCGCCAACTGATTCAAAATATTCCCAGTCCTTTACCCAAAACCGAAAAAAAAGCTCAGCAGAAAAAGGAATCTACAGCTGGACCCGATTTGGATCTCGAGTTGCTTCAGGCTCTCACGCATGAGGTGCGTACACCCCTTACCACTATTCGTACTTTAACCCAGTTACTGCTAAGACGTTGCAAGCCCACCCCAGAAATCAGCAAGCATCTTGAAGTAATAGAACAAGAATGTACAGCCCAGATTAATCGTATGGAACTGATCTTTCACGCAGCCCAATTGAAGGCATCTGCCCAGAATGATGGCGCCATGAATCTGGTACCTATTTCCTTGGAACGGGTTCTCCAAGAAAGCATTCCCCGTTGGCAACAACAGGCTCATCGGCGTCAGGTATCCCTGGAAGTCTCTCTACCCCATAAATTGCCGGCGATAGTATCAGATCCGGCGGTTTTAGATCAAATGTTGACTAATCTGATTGAACAGTTTACCCGGAATCTGCCATCTGGTGGTCATATCCAGGTTGAAGTCTCAACAGCTGGTCATCAGTTGAAATTGCGCTTTATCACTGATTCTGCCCCTGCGAATAACTTCTTTAAATCTCTTGGCAATCTGCTGGTTTTTCAGCCGGAAACAGGTAATCTGTCCCTCAACTACAATGTAACGAAAAATATATTTCGTTCACTTGGCGGCCGTCTGACAATACGTAAAAAACCGGGACATGGAGAAGTGTTGACTATTTTTCTCCCCTTGCGAAGTTAGCCAATACCTACGAGCTTTGCGCTTAGATCCCACAATAGAGAACCCTTTTCCTGGTCTCTAGCTTGCGGAGAAACTTTTTGAACAAAGGATTGTCTGTCTTTCTTCTGACGATTTCCCCAACTCCAATAGGCACCAGATTGGTTATACTCTGGATCTGCAACTACCACAGCAACCCTCTGACCAGAAAGCTCTTCAGTAACATAACCTCCTGTAATATATTTTTGAAAAACCGGGAATATTTTCTGAAACAGGGGATAGTGATTGCGAAAAAGGGCAGTACTGGCTACGCAGCCTGGGTATAGTGAACTGAAAACTATCCCGTGAGATTGATGGTATCTACGATCTAGCTCACGCATGGTCAATACATTACACACCTTGCTGTCTTTATAAGCCTTGACTGGTTCAAATGTCTTTCCATCAATCATGGAGATGGGATCGGTAAAGCCGGCCTTGAAACCTTGCAATTCTCCTAAATCAGGACGAGGAGGAATTTTACCCCCCAATTCATCAGGATTGTGAGTGACAGTACCAAGAATCACCAGTCTGGGTTCTTTTTGACTGTTGTTTTTGAGATCCTCGAGCATAAGATTACACAGAAGAAAATGACCAAGGTGATTGGTAGCCATAGTCAATTCATAACCCTCGGGACTTCTAAGAGGTTCCTTTAACAAGGGCATATAGATAGCGGCATTGCAGACAAGAGCTTCTATTGATCTTTGGCTTGCCCTGAAATTATTGACAAAATTGCGCACACTCTCCAAAGATGCCAGATCGATTTCCATAATCGTATAGTTCTGGCTGGGAATTTCCATTCTCTCGGCTGCTTGTTCTGTTTTGATAGGATCACGACAGGCCATAACCACATGCCAACCCTTTTGGCAAAGGGATTTAGCCGCGTTAAGACCAACTCCTGAAGATGTACCGGTGATGATTGCGGTGTATTGCTGATTCATGGATTAACCTTTTAAGATAATACAAATTGATTCCAGGATCTCACAAGAGAGTATACCAGAGCGATACTGTAAGCAATAAACTGGATAGATGTTGGGGCAAGAGCCTTCTCCAGGATTCTTTGGCAATGTTGGTAGCCACAATCACTGAACAGAGTAGACCTATAAGCAGGGTAATTCCTTGGAGAAAACTGATAACAGCAGGATCTGCAGTAAATACAGGCAGTCCAGCTCCCGAGAGACCAAAAGTGGTCATAGTCAACGGCATGATTTTGCCAGCTTCAGTCAATGCCAAATAGAGATAATGGGCAAGATTGGCGGCCAAGACCATTGGCAGATAGCCATAAACTAATTTAAGCCAAGGGATTTGCTTAGTTTGTGCCAATCGACTCCCCAAAAGAGGCAAGATAGCCGGGATTACCAGAATCACTATAGATATTCCGGCATGTACAGAGAATTTACTCAAGTCCAAAGTGGGTATTATATCCCCTATATGATGCAGAAAAACCCCATTGAGTAGTAGAAACAGAAGAGCAGCTTCACAATGGCGTGGCACATGGGTAGTCCAGAGCTCTATTGCAGGCGGACGCAAATTCAATTCCACCGAGCGATGCGGACAGGCCTTTAAGCAGGTCATGCATAATACACAATCCCTGTTGTCATTCAGCTGAGCTGGGTGGGAATAGAGCGGACAGCCATTGGTTTCTATACCCTCTCCTTCGGCTGGTCCACCCTTGTAACAATGATAGGTAGTGCATTCAGCCGAACAGGTTCCCTGCTGCGCTCGCAATTCGGTCATAGATAGCTTGGCAAACATCCCATTCATCCCTCCAATCGGGCAGAGATAGCGACACCAGATTCTACGTTCAAAGATCACAGAGAAGATCATGGCTCCAGCAGTAATCAACAGGAGAAGACAGGCCGAGAGATAGGCGGTATCTGGGAGATCCCAGAGTTCCTCCCAAAGTAGAATCAGGGCGAAGAAAGCAAAGAGAAACCAGCCTCCCCATTTTTCGGCGCTCTGTCTGGGCCATTTTTTTAACTCTCTGGGGAAAAAGTACAATGAAAGTTTTTGAGTGATCTCTCCGTAAATCATAAAGGGACAAAATGAGCACCAAATCCTTCCCAAAAAAGGAAAGGCCAACAGCGACAATGGCCACCACCAGGCCCAGAATAGATTAAGGGCAAAATTTTGAGATCTTTCCTGAGGACCAAAAAACAGAATACCGACAATTAGAGCAAAAGCCAGAGTGGTAAAACCATAGTTGATTCTTTCGGGATACCAGGAACTGTGAAGAAAACTGCGCATGTCTGGATAAGCATTGAGCAGATTGAGGCGAAATCGTTTCTTTTGTCCCTGAGATGGCCAGATGATTTCCTCTGTGATGATATTGCTGCCGGAAATCTGGGTAATTGCCCTTTCCAATAGGTTGGAGAGCTCTCTTAGATTATTGGGAAAATCGTAGGCCTGAATGCGGCGGAGTGCTTCTGGGGATATTTCTATCTGTTGGATACCTTTGCGAGTGCAGATGATATTGAGGTAATAATCAACTTGATAGTTGATATCTGCTTTTCTTACCCGCAAGGGCGGTACCTTGATGATGTTTTTGACAAGTCTGTCTATTTTTGGAATGGTTTTCTCTGAGATCATGATGATCCGAGCTTGGGATAGCTTTTTCTCGGCTGTATCCGCGCTCCCTAACGGAGAATAGGTTCCATGTTGCAAAAGCTCAATCACTACCCGAATCAGATCACGGGGTAATTCCTGAATGTTATTGAGAATCAATGTACCGTTTTTGAGGGCTTCCAAGAGTCCCATCTTGCCATCAACTTTACCCAACAGTTCAAATCCATTGGATTGCAAACTGGCGCAATCAACCTTGACAATTGTCTCCTGGCGTTCCTCAGAGCCAAAGTGAATCAATGCTGCCATGTTGTCTTTCTCCAAACCAGGCTCACCAAAGATCAACACAGGTTCCCCGTTATCAGAGGCTGAGAGAATTTGGGCGCGTAGCCTGGTGGCATATCTGCTTTTGCCGACAATACCCCTTTTGGCCTTGGCTACCAGATAAGGTCTCAAAATAGTCTGTCTCTCCTGTTCAAAAGAAATCTGGGCAGCAAGCTCTTCGAGATCTTCGACCAGTTTTTGGGTGAATTTCTGGCGAAGCTCGGGATGCTCATTGGCAAAGGAGAGAAATTTTTCCCTATCTATAAACCATAGTTCGGATTCATTGAGGCTGGATATGTTGGAGTTGACCGCCTGATCCAACAGTAGCTCTTGAAGATTTATAACAGCGCCGCCAAGCAGACTGGCACCGGCTTTTTGATCTTCTAGTCGCCCTGATATGAGAATATAGAGACCGTCGGCTATTGCACCTTCCTGGGCTATGATCTGTTGAAAGGAAAAGGATCGCATCTCCAATTCTGGCACCAGATCTAATAGGGTTTCATGATCTAGTATATTGAGAGCGCTACGCTCTTTTAACCAAATGGCTATTTCTTGGGTAAGCATATGAGTAAATACGATACAGTGAGTTTCGCGGTTCCCCTCTGCTTGCTGGGGCTGATTGTCTTGGCTGCTGTTTTTTTTGCCAGAGCCAAGTAACATCCATTATAGGCTGGTCAATTGCCCAAAAAAAATCCCCCCAGCTTGATATGGGGAGATTTGGGATTTTTACGATCTAAAGTTTAATAGACACCATTGGTCAGCTGATTATAGGTGAACAGATTTCCATTGAATATAATATTGGCAAAACCAGTTGTCTTCAGGGTTTCACCTGAGTTGTTAAAGGTTACTGCATCGTTGTATGCACTGCCTTTGGACACTGTGAGACTTCCTTGGGCGAAATAACCCAGGTTAAGAATGTTGTTATTTGTCTGAGTTTGTTGGTTATAACCGTAGGTTCCGGCATTGACTGTTTGATTACCGAAACCGTTGAAAGTATTGTTAAAGCCGGCCATATTAATAGTACCATTACCATCAATACTGTTGTTGTTGTTCACTCCGTTAACTATGGCAGCGAAAGTCAATGTGTCCGCGCCAGTGCCGGTACTGATATTTCCGCTGTTGTACAGACCGAGCCCGTAGGTTGCCCCGGTGACGTTAGCAATGCCAGTAATGGTATCAGTGCCCTTTCCTAAGCTGATGTTACCAGTATTGTAAATACCGACAGCTCCAGTATTGTTACTATTGATAGTGGCAGTTCCATTAATGCTATTGTTACCACCACCAAGCGTGATTGTTCCACCATAGTTTTCAAGACCAATGGTATCGACATTAGCATTCAATGGAGGAGGGGTAGATCCGCCGCCACCACCACAACCACCAGTAGAAGTAGTAGTAGAGGTAGAGGTTGTAGTAGTAGCAGGAGAAGCCACTGCAGAACCGCCTGGAAAAATAGGTATTACGACAGTAGGAGTACCAATGGTTGTGGTTCCTGTTATTGTATTGTTGCCACCGCCCATGGTGATAGTGCCAAAGTGGTTATCAATTCCTACGGCAAATATATTGGCAGCGGTTGCACCGTTGTTAAAGATAACACTAGAGCTTCCTGTCAAAAGATTATTACCATTGCCGAAAGTGATTTTGGCCTGGTAATTTTCAATACCAGTTGAATTAATAGGGGCAGGTGTAGTTACGTTGATGGTTATGTTTGAATTACCGGTAAAGGTGTCATTGTTATTGCCAAAATTTATCGAAGCACAAGAGCCTTCGTTATCAACACCGGTGGAATCAACCTCTATAGAATTGGCGCCGGTGATGTTTACATTAGCAATGCCGGTGAGAGAGTCAATACCAGAACCAAAGGTGATCGAGCCGCCATTGTTCCAGATACCGGTTGCCGAAAGATTGTTGTCATAGGTGCTGCCAATACAGCTATATGTACTGGTACCGCAACCAAAGAGACTAAAAATATTAGACCAGCTGGTATTAGAACAACCAGAAGTAGTTGTAGTTGTAGGCGCAGGTGTAGTGAGACTGTCAGTGAGATTAGCTGTACCGGTAATGGTATCATTGCCATTTCCAGTGTTAATGATGGTGGCATTATAGACAGCGGTAACATCCTGGTTCGTTGCGGTATTGGTTTGATTGATTGCATCGTTGGCGTAACGATTGAAAAGTTGCTGAGATAAGTTAAGTTGTGTCATGGCTTTAGTTTCAAATATATTGATTAAAATCAGGTTTGCTTAAGAAACCTCAAAGTCGATCTTGAATATCAGGATTTACTGGATCATCTTTACTTTTATAAAATATCACATAACAATGTTTTGGGAAGAGATCTAGATCACCGATTAAATGTGATCTAGATCTCAGATCTATTTGATTAACTTGTCAATTTCCCCCTCGAGAAAGGGATAGAGGATTATAAATAATATGTCTAAAATGATTTGAAAGGGATTTTTAAAAAAACAAGACTATACTGAAAATCAAGGTGTGAATCAGGTGTAGAAAGGTTGTCGAGAAAAATAACAATCATCAATGCTGAAAATCAAACCCTTATAGAGAGCCTAAAAGAATTGTGGCAATATAGGGAACTTCTTTATATGCTCAGCCTTAGAAGAATTAATGTGCGTTACAAACAGACAGTAATAGGAATAGTTTGGGTTTTGCTGCAGCCACTAATGGCGATGACGATTTTTAGTATAATCTTTGGTAAATTGGCTAAACTTCCTTCAGATGGAATTCCATATCCCCTTTTTGCTTATTCTGCTTTGGTAATTTGGGGTTTATTTTCTGAAGGTATTACCAGATCGGGATCTAGTCTTCTTCAAGATGCCCAATTGATTACAAAGGTCTATTTTCCCCGTTTGATTATCCCCTTATCTGCAGTAGCCTCAGCCTGTATAGACTTTGTAATTTCCTTATTTTTATTGCTACCGCTGAGTTATTTTTATGGTTTGCGTCCCACCTGGAGTCTATTGTTGATTCCCCTGGTGATGCTTATGACGACAATTTTGGCATCTGGAATTGGAATGATTTTAGGCTCACTTAGTGTTCGATATCGTGATTTTCAGCATATAGTGCCTTTTTTAATGCAGGTCTGGCTTTACTCTTCTCCTGTAGTCTTTTCTATGGAAATAGTGCCGCGCTCTTTATTATTTTGGTTTTATCTCAACCCAATGACAGGTCTAATAAATCTATTTCGCTTTGCGGTCACCGGAGAGACCAGTTTTAATCTAAATGGAATCATCTGGTCTATGTCCGTATCTTGCCTGATATTCCTTCTAGGTACCATTGTCTTTCGTTCGGTTGAAGATAGTTTTGCAGATTTTATCTAAGAGAT
>CAIPYC010000138.1 GCA_903869185.1 uncultured cyanobacterium
CCAAGTGCCCAGCTATAGGAAGGAGCGAAAGACCAAAGCAAGCAAAAAATCAAGACAATTTTTAATATTGAGCGTCTGAGCATAGTGAAAAACCTTCAAATAACATTACAATTAAATATTCTAGCTTTCAATTCCCATCCCAGCGAGTTTCAGTAATGCTTGGCAATCTGACTATTCCCATGAATTTTCCCCTGACAGCAGTAGTAGGCTGTGAAGCTATTAAGCTGGCATTGCTGTTAATTTCTGTAGATCCTGCTCTAGGCGGAGTCGTTATTGCTGGTAGGAGAGGAACGGCCAAATCAGTTATGGCCAGAAGCTTACATTCTCTCTTGCCCCCGATCGAGATAATCCAAGATAATCGTTACAACTGCGATCCTCAACAAGCTAAAGACTGGGATCAAGATACATTGAACTTGTATCAAGATGTTTCAATTGAAGAGATTCCAACGAACATAGTCCCCACTCCCTTTGTGCAGATTCCATTGGGTGTGACCGAAGATAGGTTACTAGGCTCTATTGATGTAGAAGAGTCAATAAAGCTTGGAGAACCAGTATTTCAACCTGGTCTGCTCGCTCAGGCGAATAGAGGCGTTCTCTATGTTGATGAGATAAACTTACTCGATGAGGAGATCGTCAATCAGCTTCTTTTGGTATTAACTGAAGGACGTAATTGTATCGAAAGAGATGGGATGAGCTTCGAGCATCCTTGCAAGGTATTATTGATCGCCACATATAACCCTGAAGAAGGAGATCTCAGAAATCATCTCCTCGATCGCATTGCAATTGCCTTGAGCGCCGATGGAATCTTGGGCTTGGATCAAAGAGTCAGTGCTGTTCAAGATACCCTTGACTATGCTGATTCTCCAAAAAAATTCCTTGCTCAATACCAGGATGAAATAGAAGATCTTAAAACCCAAATCATCTTGGCTCGCGAATGGCTCAAAGAGGTAACGATCTCCACCGAACAAGTTGCCTATCTTGTGGAAGAGTCTATCAGAGGAGGAGCCCAGGGACATAGAGCCGAGATTTTTGCTCTGAGGGTAGCCAAAGCTTCAGCGGCCCTAGATGGACGAAACCAGGTTAATGCTGATGATCTTAGACGAGCTGTGGAATTAGTTATAGTACCAAGGTCGATTAATGTCGACGCCTCATCACCTCATCAGGATCCTACTCCTCCACCGCCACCTCCTCCTGAGTCTTCAGAAGACCAAGTTGATCAAGAGGAGGAGCAAGAGGAGCAAAAGGAACAGGATGAACCGGATCTAGAGCCCCCGGGTATACCTGAAGAATTTGTCTTTGATCCAGAGGGAGTCATTATGGATCCATCCGTACTGTACTTTGCCCAAATGTCTCAACGTCAGGGAAAGTCTGGAAATCGCAATATGATTATTTCCAAGGACAGGGGCCGCTATATCAAGCCTGTTCTACCTAGAGGCAAGGTCACACGTCTTGCTGTAGATGCCACGTTGCGAGCCGCCGCACCCTATCAAAAAAGAAGACACCTTAAGCAATCTGATCGTAAAGTGATTGTTGATGCTTCTGATTTTAGAGAGAAACGTTTGGTTCGCAAAGCCGGTTCATTGATTGTTTTTGTTGTTGATGCTTCCGGATCAATGGCTTTAAATCGTATGCAGTCGGCTAAAGGTGCTGTCTTGCGGCTTTTGACAGAGGCCTATGAAAATAGAGATCAAATTGCCCTGATCACCTTCAGGGGCGAACAAGCTGAGGTACTCTTACCTCCAACTCGTTCAATCGCCATGGCCCGGCGCAGGCTGGAAACCATGCCCTGTGGGGGTGGATCACCTCTTTCTCATGCCCTGACCCAATCGGTACAACTTAGCCTCAATGCTATGCGTACAAGTGATGTCGGTAGGGTTGTTATTGTAGTGATTACTGATGGACGAAGCAATATTCCTCTTTCTCGCTCTTTGGGTGAGATAGTAACTGAAAAAGTGGATATAAAAGCTGAGTTACTGGAGATTGCCGCTAGCATCAATGCTCTAGGTTTACAGATGTTGGTGATAGATACAGAGAAGAAATTTGTATCAACTGGCTTCGCTAAAGAGTTAGCATTGAGAGCAGGTGGAAAATACTATCATCTTCCTGTCGCTAGTGATGCTGCTATTGCTTCTATGGTTAAAGGTGGACTATCCACCCTGCAGTAGAATTTGGTGAAAAGGCCTCTTCGGGTCATAATTGAATCAAGTAGTTGGTTAAAGGGAGTAACAAATGTTCACAACAGGAGAAAAACCGGCAGAGCAAATTGCCAATAAAGATTTCGACCTTGCCGTCTATCTCAAGGAAAAACAACAAATAGTTGAAGATGCTTTAGAAAAATCTCTGCCTATCGCTGAGCCACAGAAGATATTTCATGCTATGCGTTATTCTCTGTTGGCTGGAGGTAAACGTCTTAGACCAATTCTTTGCCTAGCCAGTTGTGAGCTCATAGGTGGTAATTTGGAAATTGCCTTACCTACTGCCTGCGCTTTGGAGATGATCCACACCATGTCATTGATCCACGATGATCTTCCTGCCATGGACAACGATGATTATCGTCGAGGTAAATTGACTAATCATAAAGTATATGGTGAAAATATTGCTATCCTTGCCGGGGACGGTCTTTTATCCTTCGCCTTCGAGCATGTAGGGGTTGAAACCAAAAATGTTCCTGCTCAAAGAGTATTAGAAGTGATAACTCGTCTTGGAAGGACAGTGGGGGCAACAGGTTTAGTTGGTGGACAGGTCTTGGATTTGGAATCTGAAGGTGAATCTGATATTACAGTAGAATCTTTAACCGCAATTCACACCCGGAAAACCGGGGCATTACTTGAAACATCAGTACTTTCTGGAGCTATTCTCGCCGGAGCTTCATCAGAAGATATAAATCGGCTTTCGGTCTACTCTCAAAATATCGGCTTAGCTTTCCAGATTGTGGATGATATTTTGGATATTACGGCAACCAAGGAAGAACTTGGCAAGACTGCTGGTAAAGATCTACAGGCAGAGAAGGCAACCTATCCAAAGTTATTGGGTATCGAGGCTTCCAAGCAACAGGCTCAGCAAATGATAGATAAAGCTATTGACCAGTTATCTGTTTATGGACAAAAAGCCCAAGCCCTTAGAGCTATTGCCTACTATGTTGTCGATCGTAAAAATTAATCAGATGGGCAGGGTTTAAGAGAGATGCTAGAAAATCAGGTCTTGTTGGTTTCTCTTTTGTCCTGCGCTATTGCCCAAGCAATTAAGGCCGCTGTGGAACTGATCAAAAATGGGAAGCTGGACTTTCGCTATCTAGTTACCACTGGCGGAATGCCTAGTTCTCACTCAGCTCTTGTAGGTTCTTTAGCTACCGGGGTAGGGTTAAATTCTGGCTGGGCAAGTAGTGAGTTTGCTGTGGCTGCTATTTTTGCTGTAATTGTTATGTACGATGCCGCAGGAGTAAGGCAGGCTGCAGGTAAACAAGCGCGCATCCTCAATCAAATTCTCGATGAATTCTTTCAGGAACATAAAGAGTTTAATGAAGAACGCCTTAAGGAACTGTTGGGACATACTCCGGTTCAGGTTTTTGTAGGCTTGGCTCTGGGAATAGTGATTTCTTTCCTAGCTTTTTGGACATACGGCTAGATAATTGCATTTTTAATTTAATATTTGATAATAAAGTAAAGCCTCTATACTAAACCAACAGTCATAATAATCTATGTCCATATTTCGTTCCAATTCTTTTTTCAATAGCTTGGGGTTGGTTTTAGGTATTTCCTTGAGTAGTTCAGCTTGGGCTCAAACTCTCACCAATCCAAAAACAGAGGCTGTTCCTTTTTCTACGCAAGGAAGTCCTACGGATTCCAATATTGACAAACCATCTTCTGGCAAGCTGTCTCCGCAAGAGGTAAAGTCTCTCTCTCCCAGTAGCGATCTCTTACTCAGGCCCAATAAGCCTAGTGAGGTGGAAATCAAAGTGAGTAAAGCAATCACCCTAAAACAGGCTGTTAAATTAGGACTACAAAACAACAGGGATTTACAGGTAACCAAATTAGCTCTCGAACGTGCTCAGTCGCAGCTTAAAGCAGCTCAGGCAGCACTTTTACCCACGCTCAATTTCAATACACAGGTCAGCTTCGGACAACAAGCTCAAAATGATATTCAAAATCAGGAAAGTTATTACTACAACCAACAGGTTCTTGCAAACAATCCAAATTATCTCAACTTTGCTAGCACTCTTCCTTACAAATATGTACCTTTAACTCAGACAACTGCGATTGGGACATTAGAGCTAGATTATAGTCTTTATGATGGGGGAGCCAGAGATGCCAATATTTCCAAAGCCGAAGACCAGATTAAATTTAATCAACTGGATATAGAACGCCAGACTGAGCAAACCATTTTTGAGATAACTAAGGCTTACTATAACTTGCAAAATGCCGATGCCCAAGTGTTGATTGCACAGGCTTCGGTAGAAGATACCACAAGGACATTGAGAGATGCTCAGTTGTTAATGAAAGCTGGACTGGGAACCCAATTTGATGTTTTGAGCGCTGAAGTGGATCTATCTACAGCGCAGCAAAGTTTGGTACAGGCTTTTGCTGCACAAAAAATTGCCAGAAGACAACTGGCTCAGGTTATTGTAGTCGCTCAAGATGCTGAACTGACTTCCGCCGATGAGATCGCCGAGACTGGAGATTGGAAGATGTCCCTAGAAGAGAGTATAGCCAAGGCCTATACTAATAGAGCAGAACTAGATCAGGTTTTGGCTCAAAAAGAGGTATATCGACAGATAGCCAATGCAGCTCTGGCTTCTATCAGGCCTCAAATTGGCTTATTTGGTAACTACAATTTTGATAAGCCCTTTGATCAGCCAATATATGGTGGTCAAGGTTACGCTTTCGGCGCTAAATTGAACTGGCAGATATATGATGGCGGGGCAGCCCAGGCTACCGCTGAAGAAAGCTACCGTGATATGGACACCGCTGATGTGAACTTTGCCAAAGAGCGCGAGACCATCAGGGAAAC
>CAIPYC010000139.1 GCA_903869185.1 uncultured cyanobacterium
ACTGCCTTGCCCCTTCTCCTTCGGCCCAGGCCCTGTTTGATCTTGTTGAATACGTGTTAGACAGACTTTACTAAACAAGAATGATTTCCCATTTAATAGGATTGGGTGTATCCTAGATAGAAAAAGCATGCCAAGCCATAAGTTGGAAAATTTAATTTAGGTGTGAGGAGAAGAGATGGCTGTTCAAATACAACAAGCCCTAGATATAGGGAAATATATATTGACCCAGAAAATCAGGGGACGTCAGAAATTCCCCCTGGTCTTAATGCTAGAGCCACTTTTTCGCTGTAACCTGGCCTGTAAAGGCTGTGGCAAGATTCAACACCCAACTGAGATCCTTAAGCAGAACCTTAGCCTTCAAGAATGTTTTACGGCGGTTGAAGAGTGCGGAGCTCCTATTGTTTCTATCCCCGGCGGCGAACCTTTACTTCACCCTCAAATTGATGAGATAGTCAAAGGATTGGTTGAGCGCAAAAAATATGTATATCTGTGCACTAACGCCATTCTACTGGAAAAAAATCTAGCTCGCTTTACCCCTTCACCTTATTTAACATTCAGTATTCATCTAGATGGTTTTCAGCAAGAGCATGATCAATCGGTCGATCGCCAAGGTGTTTTTGAAATTGCCGTAAGAGCGATTAAAGCCGCCAAAGCCCAGGGATTTAGGGTTAGTACCAATACTACTATTTTTGCCGGAGCCGATCCCCAGAAAACCCAAGAATTCTTTGATTTTCTAGAGACACTCAATCTCAATGGCATGATGATTTCCCCGGGATACAGCTACCAATGGGCTCCAGATCAGGAGCATTTCCTTAAAAAAGAACAGACCAAAGCGCTTTTTAGAGAGATATTAACCCCTTGGAAAAAGAAACAAAAAAACTGGAACTTTAATCATAATCCCCTCTTTTTAGATTTCCTGATGGGTGAAAAAGATTATGATTGCACGCCATGGGGTATGCCTTGCTATAGTGTATTGGGTTGGCAAAAGCCCTGCTACCTGCTCAATGACGGCTATTACAGCAGCTATCAGGAATTACTGGATAAAACCGACTGGAAGCAATATGGCGCCAAAAGTGGTAATCCTAAATGTGCTGATTGTATGATGCATTGCGGCTATGAAACCACAGCAGCGCTCGATGCACTCAAGTTGGAAAATATGGGGCGAGCTATTGGGAGTGTATTGGGTTAATAGGTATGAAAAAAACGCTATTTCTAAGTCCACCCTCATTCGATGGGTTTGATGGAGGAGCTGGCTCTAGATATCAGGCCAAACGAGAAATCACCTCATTCTGGTATCCTACATGGCTGGCGCAGCCAGCAGCTCTAGTTTCAGGTAGTCGCCTAGTAGATGCCCCGCCCCATGGACAATCGGTAGAGGATATCTTGGCTATAGCCAAAGACTATGAGTTGGTTGTCATGCACACCAGTACTCCATCTTTGTCCAATGATGTCAAATGCGCAATGGCTATCAAACAACAAAACCCCTCTACAGAAGTGGGTTTTATTGGTGCCCATGTAGCTGTATTACCCCAAGAGACCCTGCGGGAAAACCCTATCATTGATTTTGTCTGTCGCAGTGAATTTGACTATACCTGTTTAGAATTAGCCCAAGGTAATCCCTATGCAACTATTAAGGGTCTGAGCTACCGTGATGAAAATGGACAGATCCAACATAACGGCGAGCGGGAATTGATTCATGATTGGGATGTTATGCCCTCGGTGCTTCCTGTTTACAAAAGGGATCTAGATATAAATAAGTATTTTATTGGTTACCTTTTGCATCCTTATATCTCTTTCTATACAGGTAGAGGGTGCCCGGCTAAATGTTCATTCTGTTTGTGGCCACAGACCATTGGTGGACATCAATACAGATCCAAAAGCCCCCAAGCAGTCGGCAGGGAGATGGAAGAGGCCAAAGCCCTTTTTGGTAGCAAGGTTCGTGAATATATGTTTGATGATGATACATTCACTATCGATAAACCAAGAGCCATCGCAATTAGTGAATACCTCAAAAAACTGAATCTTACCTGGAGTTGCAATGCCAGAGCCAATTTGGATTACGAAACCCTGAAAACTCTTAAAAATAATGGATTGAGGTTACTTCTGGTTGGTTTTGAATCTGGCAACCAAGAGATATTAGATGGTATCAAAAAGGGAATCAAGCTCGAAGTTGCCAGAAAATTCATGAACGATTGCCGTAAGCTCGGTATCACCGTACATGGCACTTTTATCATTGGTTTGCCCAACGAGACACAAGAGACCATTGAAGATACCATTCGCTTTGCCTGCGAAGTAAATCCTCATACTATTCAAGTTTCAATCGCTGCTCCATATCCTGGCACTGAACTTTATCGCCAAGCCCAAGAAAACGGTTGGTTTACTACTGGAGCAATGGTTGCCAAATCAGGTATTCAGTTATCCACATTGGAATATCCTCATTTGCGATCCAAACAAATTGACGAAGCAGTCGAACGTCTTTATCGTCAATTCTATTTTCGTCCTCAAGCAATCATCCCGATTGTTCAAGAGATGCTTTCGGATCCACAAATGTTGGTACGCCGTCTAAGAGAAGGCCGGGAATTCTTCGCCTATCTCAAAGATCGACGCAATCAATCCCTCGCCTAATTAGGATTAAAGATTATGAAACTAGGAACCCAATCTCATAAGGAACTCTTCTGTCGTAGTTTTCTCGAGAGCTACCAGGATTACAACCCAGAAACCTTGCCCTGGCCCGATCTAGACCCAATTTCTCTAGAAAGGCTGCGATCTATTCCTTTTTGGAAAGAAGCCCTCTATACGGAGAAAAAGGCTGGAATCATGGTCAGTGCCTTTGCTAGAACAATTGAAGATCCACTCATTAAAGAAGCAATTACCTTACAAGGTCAAGAAGAAACCAGGCATGGCCGTTTGATTGAATTTCTGATCAATCGCTATCAAATCCCGATTTCCAAGCCAGCAACTATAGAACTTCCTGATAATATTGAGCGAGCTTTTACGGATTTTGGTTTTGAGGAATGCTTGGATTCTTATTTTGCTTTTGGTCTATTTGAGATTGCTCGCCTGGCCAATTATCTACCACAGCCTTTTTTTGATATTTTCGATCCTATTATGAACGAAGAAGCTCGCCATATTGTCTTTTTTGTTAATTGGATCACCTATCTGCAAATTGAACGCGGACAAGGATGGAGTCCTCTGCGCTCAGCCCATTCCCTTTTTCACTATGGCAGCGCCCTTACTGGGTTAATTAAAACCTTTGCCGGGGTAGGAGAACGCGATGAACAAGCTTTCGCGGCAACCGGCGCCCGTACCTTTATGGATGATCTCAGCGCGGAGATGTTTTTCGCAGTCTGTATACAGGAAAACCAAAAAAGAATGCAACAGTTCGATCGCGAGCTTTTACAACCTAGATTGTTGCCTCGGCTTTCCAACGTTGCCCTTTCTATAGTCAAGCTACTGCCTAAGAAAAATAGCCTTTC
>CAIPYC010000140.1 GCA_903869185.1 uncultured cyanobacterium
CCCTATGTTTTTAGAACTACTCTGGAAAACATCCCCTTCTCGAGAGAAGCTTATATATTTGCTCGAGATGAATTTCGCCCTGCCTGTCAATTGCCCCCTACTGAGTCCTATCGAATTGGGATTGTCTGGGCTAGTGATAGAAATAACCCCACACTCTATAAGTCCAAATCTTGCCCAATAGAATTTTTCTTGAGCCTTCTCGATATTGAAGGAGTAGCACTTTACAGCTTACAAGTAGGAGAGGATGCCAAGGGACTCAATGATCAACGCATAGAGGATCTAAGTCCCTTAATTCATGATTTTGTAGATACAGCTTGTTTGATTTCTCAACTAGATCTAGTAATAACTATTGACACTGCTGTTGCCCATCTAGCCGGGGCTATGGGTAAACCGACCTGGGTATTGTTACCTTATATTCCAGATTGGCGCTGGTTACTAGATAGATCAGATAGTCCGTGGTATCCCACCATGAGATTATTTAGACAATCAGAACAAGGAAACTGGGAGAATGTATTTTCTCAAGTCAAAGAAAATCTGAACATACTTGTTAAAAATAGACATACAAAATGCAGTGAAATTCAAAAGAAACTACAATTGGGAATTCAGTATCTCAATGCTAATAATTTAGATGATGCAGAGAGATCTTTTCAAGAAGTTATTGAAAAACAATCAGATCATCCCTATGCTTGCCACTTATTAGGTATCGTATCATCGCGAAAAAACGATCCCTATAAGGCTATTACATTATTCGATCGAGCCATTCAGCTTAAACCTGCAGAAGCGATTTTTTATAACAGTCTGGCCAATGTTCACGCTCATCAAAAAGAATTTGAAATAGCCATCAAGCTTTATCAAAAAGCAATTGAACTCAATGGTGAATATGGGGATGCTCATTCAAATCTGGGCAATGTTTTTAAGGAAACGGGAGATTCTCAGCAGGCAATCAACTCTTATCAAAGAGCAATTGAGATCAATCCCAATCTTACAGAAGTACATCAAAACTTAGCAGTTATCTTTGTAGAAAAAGAGCTATGGGACTATGCCATTGAGTCCTATCAAAGAGTAATTGCCCAAAACAGCGATCATGCATTGGCTCATGTCAATCTGGGTAATATATTTACCAAGCTAGAAAATTGGCACAAAGCGATTGAATTGTATCAAAAGGCTATTGAGATTAAGTCGGATTTTGCTGAAGCTTATTTTAATCTTGGCTATGCCTCAATGGAAAATCAACAATTTGAAAAAGCTATCTATGCTTACCAAAAAGCCATTGAGCTTGAGCCCAATGATACTAGATCTTTTAACAATCTGGCAAATATATTCTCTGGGCAAAAAAAACTAGACAAGGCTTTGGAACTCTACCAAAAGGTTGTCACCATCAAACCTGAAAATGCCGAAGGACATTGGAACATAGCTTTGTTAATCTTGGGTTCAGGTGATTTTAAGCTTGGATTTGAGAAATATGAATGGCGATTTGGTCTGGAGGAGTTCAAGGGAATGCGGCCACGCAGTCCAATGTGGGACGGAAGCGATCTCCAGGGAAGGACTATTGTGCTATGGGCTGAACAGGGACTGGGCGATGTTATACAATTTGTACGCTACGCTTCAATGGTTAAAGATCGAGGCGCAAATATTGTTTTGTCGGTTCATCCCCAGCTGATCTCCCTATTTCAGAAATGTCTCAAAGATAGCTTTAACGTTGTCGATATTCATACTTGCGATATCTATCAATACGAACAACATGCAGCATTGCTCAGCTTACCCAGGATTTTGCAAACAAATTTAACAAATATTCCCAATTCGCAAGAAAGTTACATTTTTCCACCAATTCAACTACGACCAGACTGCATCTTATCTGATTTGCCGCTCTATCGTATCGGTATTGTTTGGTCTAGTGAAAAAACCAATACCTTATTTTATAAATCCAAGTACTGTAGCCCTGAATTATTTTACAGCCTCCTTGATCATGAGGGAGTAGCGCTTTACAGTCTACAACTGGGAGAGGATGCAAAAGAACTTAGTGATCAACGCATTCAAGATCTTAGCCCTTTAATTCATGATTTTGTCGATACTGCCTGCTTGATATCTCAATTAGATCTAATAATCACTATAGATACTGCTGTAGCACACTTAGCCGGGGCAATGGGTAAACCAGTCTGGGTATTGCTACCTTATGCCTGCGACTGGCGCTGGCTTTTAAATAGACAAGATAGTCCCTGGTATCCAACCATGAGACTATTTAGACAAGTTCAACCCAAAGATTGGCAAGAAGTTTTTTCTCAGGTTAAAGAGAGACTATCATTAGTCCTTACTGGGCAATCTCCTGTCTTTGAAGTTGACCAGGTTGAAAATAAACTGCAACTTGGTTTACAGTGCCTTAATTCGGATAAGCTCCCAGAGGCAGAGCAATATTTCCAGGACGTTCTCCAGAAGCAACCAGACAACAGCGATGCTAGACACCTATTGGGATTGGTTTTGGCCCAGAAAGGAGAAACTTCAAAAGCAATTGAGCAGTTTGAAAAATCGATCGCCTTAAATCCTCATTCTCCTTTGGTATTAAATAACCTGGGCAATTCTTACAAAGCGCAAAACTTTTTAGAAGAAGCAAAAAAAACATATCGCAAGGCAATCGAGCTAAAAAATGACTATGGTCTTGCTTACTTCAACCTAGGTATAGTTTTATATGAACAAGAATTAATTGAAGAAGCCATAGAATCCTATCTTCAGGCGATTACAAATGGAGTCAATTCAGCAGATATTTATAACAGTTTGGGTTATGCTTTAGTTCAGCAAAAGCAATTTACCGAAGGAATAAGTTATTTTCAAAAAGCAATAGAAATTGAACCTGAAAACGCTGCAATAATCGCCAATCTAGGTCTTTCACAATTAATATTGGGGGAATTTGTCCAAGGTCTACCCAATTATGAATGGAGATTTAAAGGTCCACAACTTCAAAAATTTGCTCCTAAAAGCCCAATGTGGAACGGGAGCGATCTCAATGGTAAAACCATAGTACTTTGGAATGAACAGGGGCTTGGTGATGCTATTCAATTTGTTCGCTATATTCGTATGGTCAAGGAACGAGGTGGTCAAGTAATTCTTTCTGTTCCAAGAACTTTAGTTACTTTATTCCAAAATTGCTTGAAAGATGAATTCAAGGCTTTTAAGGTTTTTAATGAGAAAAAATCCAATATCTACCATTTTGATCAGCATGCATCATTAATGAGTTTGCCTGGAATTTTTCAGACCACAATGGCTGATATACCTAACTCTTTATATCTTAGCGCGCCCCAAGATATCCATCCTAAATGTATTTTACCAACTTCAGAATCTTTTAAAATTGGCTTTGTCTGGGCTAGCGAGAAGACCAGCTCCCTTTATAAATCTAAAACCTGCCCTTTGGAACTCTTTCTAGGCTTGGTGGATCTCGAAAGAGTATCCCTTTATAGTTTGCAGGTGGGACAAGATGCCTGCCAAATTGAACCATATTTGGTGGATTCACGTATTCATAATCTAAATCCACTAATTAGAGATTTTCAAGATACCGCCTCTTTGATATCCCAATTGGATCTAGTGATAACCATTGATACTTCTGTGGCTCATTTAGCCGGAGCAATGGGTAAACCAGTTTGGGTATTATTGCCCTATGTTAGTGACTGGAGATGGTTCCTAGATAGATCAGATAGCCCGTGGTATCCAACTATGAGGCTATTTAGGCAATTCAAGCGGGGAGATTGGTCAGCTGTATTTGAGCAGGTCAAAAGTAAGCTCACTCAAGTTCTCCAGGGAAATAATCCTATTTTTGAAATTGATAATATCCAGTTGGAATCAGGTATACAACAGTTTCAAGCTGGTAAATTAATTGAAGCAGAACAGATTTTTAGGCAGATCCTCCAACTTCAACCAGATAATGCCGATACCTGGCATCTTTTGGGTGTAATTGCTGCTCAGCAGGGTCAAAGTAAAGAGGCAATTGAGCGATTTGAAAAAGCTATAAATATTAATCCCAATGATTCTAGTTTTTATAATAATCTAGCCAATGCTTACACACATTTAGAACAATATACAAAAGCAATTAAATACTATCAAAAGGCTTTAAAACTTAAACCTGATTACAATGAAGCTTATTATAATTTAGGAAATATTTTTAAACATTTAAAGGAACTCGATAAGGCCATAGAATCTTATCAGCAATCTATAGCAATAGATCCCAATTATATAGATGCTCATTATAAACTGGGAATCCTCTTTAAAGAAAAGGAAAAATATGACCAAGCTATCCTTTCACTAGAGAAAGTAACTCAGCTCAAAGACGATCATCTAGAGGCGTATTATCTTCTGGGGTATCTTTATTGTAACCAAAAACTACTTGAAAAGGCCCTGAAAGCCTATTTTAAATGCTTAGAAATTAAACCCAATCTGCCTGAATCCTACTACAATATTGGACTTATCTATAAAGGTCAACACAAGTTGTCGCAAGCCATTAAATCTTACCAAAAAGCCTTGGATATCAGATCCGATTATGTCGATGCTCATTGGAATCTTAGTCAAGTTCTACTTCTTTCTGGGGATTTGCAAAAGGGCTTTTTAGAGTATGAATATAGATTTAGTATTGAGCAGGCTATATGGCCTAAATTTCAAACACCTATGTGGGATGGCCGCGATCTTAATGGCAAAAATATTCTTCTTTGGAATGAACAAGGGCTAGGCGATGGAATTCAATTTATTCGCTATGCCCGGATGGTTAAGCAAAGAGGAGGTAGGGTGATCTTGTGTGTTCAAGCTCCGTTGATTCCTCTATTTTACGAATGTCTAAAAGATGAATTTAAAATGGTTGAGCGTGATGTATGTGATATTCATACCTATGACCATCATGTATCACTGCTTAGTTTGCCATATATTTTTGATACGACTTTAGAGAGCATTCCTACCTTTGCTCAAGGTTATATCTATTTACCAAATAACTTCCGCAAGCACTGCGTCTTACCCCATAATGATCTTTACAAAATCGGAATTGTTTGGTCAAGCGAGAAAGGCAATACAACTCTTTACCAGCAAAAATATTGTCCGCTAGAATTTTTTCAATGCCTGCTGGATCTAGAAAAAGTGGCACTCTATAGTTTACAGGTGGGAGAAGATGCGGATCAGATTACAACTTTACTAGAGAATGAACGGGTTGAGAATTTAACTCCCTTGATTCATGATTTTGTCGATACTGTTTGTCTGATCTCTCAATTAGATCTAGTAATTACTATAGATACCGCCGTAGCCCATTTAGCAGGAGCAATGGGTAAACCAGTTTGGGTTCTCTTGCCCTATCTGCCAGATTGGCGCTGGATGCTGGCTAGATCAGATAGTCCCTGGTATCCGACTATGAGGTTATTTAGGCAACCTGGAAGAGGAGACTGGGAGAATGTATTTGAACAAGTCAAAAATAAACTTACTGAAGTTCTCCAGGGAAATAATCCTATTTTTGCAATTGATAATATTTCGTTTGAATTAGGTATACAACAATTTCAAGCTGGTAAATTAATTGAAGCAGAACGGATTTTCAAGCAGATCATCCAACTTCAACCAGATAATGCCGATGCCTGGAATCTTTTGGGTGTAATTGCTGCTCAGCAGGGTCAAAAAGAAGAGGCAATTGAGAGATTTGAAAGAGCGATAAATATTAATCCCAATGAGGCTGTTTTTTATAATAATTTAGGCAATGCTTACACACAGTTAGAACAATTTGAGCAAGCTATAGGATTTTATCAAAAGTGCATTAAACTTAAACCAGATTATACTGAAGCTTACTATAATCTTGGTAATATTTTAAATGAACAAAAACAGTTTGAGCAAGCAATTGAATGCTATCAACAAATAATTGAAACGAATCCAAATCATCCTATTGCATATTTTCAATTAGGAATTCTCTATGGCAAACAAGGATTATCTGATGAGTCTATTAGGAATTATCGCAGAGCATTAGAAATCAATCCAGACCATAGTGATACTCTTAATAACTTGGGTCATGCTCTGTTCAAACTAAAACAATTTACCTTGGCTAAGCAACATTTCCAACGGGCTATAGAGGTTCAATCAGATAACTACAATGCTCATCTTAATCTGGCTATTTTATTACTTTTACTAGGTAACTGGACAGAAGGTTTTCTACAATATAGACATAGAACCAATATATTGACAGTCAAGTGGGTTCAGCTTAAGCCAGTTATGTGGGATGGTGCGGATATCACCAATAAAAAGATAGTTCTTTGGAGCGAGCAAGGTCTCGGTGATTCCATTGAGTTTATTCGCTACGCACAAAAAGTCAAAGAGCTTGGGGCTCATGTTTTTCTAGATGTCCAACCGCCTTTGATTTCCCTCTTTAGAGCATGCCTGGAAACTGAGTTTGATTTCATAGATCACGATAATCTCGATCCCAATGATTATGATGAGCATATTTCTCTAATGAGCCTGCCTCATGTTTTTCAAACAACTCCTCAAAATATTCCCAACTCTCTTTATATTTTTCCTCCTAAATCATTACCAAGCCATTGCATTTTACTTAGTTTGGAATTTTTAAAAATCGGTATAGTTTGGAGAAGTGATAAAAAAAATACTGGACTTTATAAACAAAAATCATGCTCTTTTGATTTTTTTGCGAACCTGCTAGAGTTGCCTGGTTTTTCTCTTTACAGTCTACAGATAGGTGAGGATGCCGCTGAAATTGAGCCTTGGTTAAAAGATCCAAGAATTCATGATCTAAGCCTTTTAATTGAGGACTTTTTAGATACTGCTTCATTTATCAGCCAATTAGATCTAATTATTACCGTAGATACCGCCGTAGCACATCTAGCCGGGGCAATGGGTAAACCAGTCTGGGTGCTCTTGCCCTATATACCAGATTGGCGCTGGATGCTGGATAGACAAGACAGTCCCTGGTATCCGACTATGAGGCTATTTAGACAGGCAAAGTCTGGCGATTGGTCAACTGTATTTGATAAGGTAAAAAATAAACTTACCGAAGTTCTTCAGGGAAGTGATCCTATTTTTGAAATTGATAGGACGACATTTAACTTGTTACGATGATAAATAAAGTGACACAGCGAAGTACAAATGGACATAACTGGATTCGAACCAGTGACCTCTACGATGTCAACGTAGCGCTCTAACCAACTGAGCTATATGTCCCTAAATCTGGTTTTTAATCTTATCATAAAAAACTAAAAATAGATAGACTCTTTCTCCTTATACCCCATCACTCTCTTTAAATTGAGAGAGAAACCAGGCAAGATATTTTCACCTGATAGCTCTATAGGATGTTCTAGGAGTTCTACTGCTTGTCCCTTTCTATAGATTTCCACCTGGTTATTTTGAGGATTGATCAACCAACCCCATAGAGAACCATTATCGATGATAAAAGAAGTATTCAAACTTTGAGTAGTCAAGAATTTACCCTGATTTCATCTTTAGCTCTAGAACTGTTTGCTGAACTTTTTAAAAGTGTATCTTCATTGGGACTTTTCGCTATTATGGTAAGGAAATGGAAATTATTTTACCAAAGGCTTTAGAAATAAAAAAATATTCACTTACGAAGTGATCAATCAGAGAAATATTTTCCAAAAGTAAATATGCGCAAAAAAATAATTCTTGCTTTTGTCATTGTATTTAGCCTATGTATAGCAATAGGTTGTCAGTTCACTCAAAAAATAATGGCAACTAGGAATGATTTTTTTGTAGCAAATCCTCAAGATGGTCACCAGACGACTTCTTCCAGTATTTTTTTTCTAGGCGTAGCATCCAACTCGGACCCAGTTTACATCAACGACAAAACTGTCGCCAAAAGCAAAAAAGGCTATTTTGCAACCAAGCTTCCTTTAGTTCTTGGGACAAACAAGTTCATATTAAAAAATCAGGGTCAGGAAAAATCAATAATAGTCATCCGAAATACCATCTTGCCATCAATACCAAAAGAGGCCGCCTTTCTGGTAGAGTCGCTTTTTCCTCAAGTTGATGTAGAGCGTACTGTTGGTGAGTTAATCTGTTTTAAGGCAATTGCCCCTCAAGGTGCCACAGTTATAGCCAAGGTCAACAAGAAAAACATCCCACTGTCTTGGCAAGCCAATATCCAAAGCATTGCTGCTAATAATTCTGTCTTGGTCGATTCATCACAACCTCCAATGTCCGATCTTCTAACAGCAGGAGACTACAGAGGATGTACAAAATTTACTGACAACGATGGCAGCCAAAGCACTGAAGTCATTTATGAGTTAGATTTTCAAGGTAAGAAAATCAGCCAAAAAAGTCCAGGTAAATTGCAAATCGCCTCCGGCAAATCTCCCCAAGTAGTAGAGATAAGCGCCGATCAAGGTATCACGCGTACCGGTCCTAGTACTGACTATTCAAGAATGACCCCATTACCCAAGGGAACCCATGCTACAGTCACAGCAAAAGAGGGTGAATGGCTCAGACTTGATTATGGAGCTTGGCTCAAGAAAAACGAAACTAGAATAGTAAAGAATGCCTCGCCTATTAGTTCAATTATTAAGGGAATCTATTCTCGTAAAACTCAGGGAGCAACAGAAGTCATCTTTCCACTAGAAACCCCGGTTCCTTTTAGCGTGCGCCAAGGCGATCGCAAGTTTGTTCTTACTCTCTACGATACTACTGCTCAAACCGATATTATTCGTTCAGACTATGATTCTTTCCTCAAGAGGATAGAGTGGTCACAAATCAACCCTGGTACTATTGAATATATATTCAGGCTCAACACCAAGGATCAAGGAGGATATAGCTTAAAATACGATGGCGGTAATCTACTGCTCTCACTGAGACCTCCAGTTGAACCAGAACAGCCAAATACGCTCAAGGGAATTACAATACTGCTTGATCCAGGACACGGCGGAAAAGATTCTGGAGCAAGTGGACCTGATGGTTATCCGGAAAAATCTGCAACCTTGACAATAGCCAATCTCCTCAAACAGGAACTAAAACAACTCGGAGCGAATGTTCAACTAACAAGATCCAGCGATATATATGTATCATTAGAGGAGAGGGTTAAATTAATAGAGCAGATTCAACCGAACGTTTCGATTTCTCTGCACTATAATTCATTGCCCGATGGGGGAGACCCTATAAAAACAATGGGTGTGAGTTCCTATTGGTATCATCCCCAGGCAGAAGACATAGCATCTTTTTTAGAGAACACCATTGTACATGAGCTCAAGCGCAGCTCATACGGAGTCTATTGGGATAACCTGGCTTTAACCAGACCCACAATTACCCCTTCGATTCTTCTGGAATTGGGTTTTATGATTAATCCTGAGGAATTTGAATGGATCACCAACCAGGACGAACAACAAAAGTTGGCTCATATTATCGCTCACGGGATTCAAGAGTGGTTTGAACAAAATTGATCAATTTATAAAACGTGCCAACAAGCTCTGTGGAGTTGCTTGGCTCATTATTTCTTCAATGATCTTGCTGCTACCTGCTGTTGTCCAGGTTGAACCTGTCTCTAAATATTCTTGGGCTGATCTGCCAATTCTGTAGGTTCCGTAAGAGGCCGTTCCTGCTTGCAAAAGAGCTGAACCTACATATTCACTGACTCCACCACTTTGGAGCATCATTTTTCCTAGTCCCAATGAGAATAATTCACTCAATGAGAGGCTCCCAAGACTCACCGAAAGCCCTCTCCATATCAGTGCCATCTTATGGCTAGTCATAGGTAAACCATAGAGACTCGCAAGAGCTTTAATCAAAGCCAGATCTGCCAATATTCCAGCCAAGACATCAATCAGTACCAGGGGAACCATTGCTACAACAAGAGATTTATAACGAGCATAGCGCCATATCAATGATTCGGCCTGTGCTTTTTGAATTTGTAAAGTTTTGCGAGCTATATTCAATTCAGACTCACGGGCTCTATGTAGGCTGTTGAGCGCTAAGAGAGTCTGTCCATCCTGGTTGAGAATTTGGAGAATTTTTAACTTTAGAGCATCAATTTGCGGAGCTGGCACTTCTATTTCTTCTTTGATCGTCCCATCTGGACATTCTATATGAACCAGTACTGGATTAGGCTCTGCTGAAATACAGACAATATCTTCAGGACTGATGGGGATTTTTCTTTGGCAGGCTAGATCTTTCAATTTTTCCCAGATAGTATTTTGATCTACTTCTGGATAGAGATCGATCTTGTTGAACACCAATAGCACAGGCTTACGGTTTTCCAAGAGTTTGCATATCACTTTGTATTCAGTTCTAGTAATATCTCCAGAGACAACAAATAAGATCAAGTCTGCCTGGTGTGCCGCCAAATTGGCCATATCAGTGCGAGAATCACCTCCAATTTCATCTAGTCCTGGGGTATCCACAAACTCTATCTGCATCTTGCTACCATATGGGTTCCATCGCAGGGATTGGGGCTTTTGTGTTACCCCATGTATTGGACCTCTTGGCAAGATATTTTCACCTAGAAAAGCATTGATTACTGAAGACTTTCCTTTACTGACCAGTCCAAATGTGGCTATTTGAAAAACATTTTCGTTAATCTTTTCTAATGTACTCTTGAGTAAAAGTATATCTTCTCTGGTGTAAGCCTGTAATTTACGATTCAGGGGTACATTCCAGTATCTTTTCTCTCCACAATACGAAGCTAAGCTCTGCTCAATGCTGGCTTTAGCACGCTCTAAATAATTTCCCTCAGTCTCTAGATTAAGCTTCATTTAGTACAGGATATCCCGCCGACTCGATCAGCGCGCGGATCTTATTTGGCTCTTGTGAGGATTGAATCTTGACTATTTTTTTCTCCAAATCAACATCAATCAACGCACCGGGATCTTGCTCTTTGATGGCGTTGGTAATAGCTGAGGCACAACCATCACAAGCCATACCTGGAACTTTGAATTCTGTAGTCATAATTTTAAATCACCATTTCAAAGTTGCAGCATCAATGCCATTTTCCTGACGAATGCGAGCGTCTTTTTCGAACCATTCTATCACTTGTTCATAAGTCAAATGTTCAA
>CAIPYC010000141.1 GCA_903869185.1 uncultured cyanobacterium
ATTGATAATCAAGTCAAAATAAGAGGTTTTAGGATTGAACTAGGGGAGATAGAGGCAGTTCTTAATAGTCATCCTCAAATTCAACAAACAGTAGTGATAGTCAGAGAAGACATTCCAGGAGATAAACGCTTAGTAGCTTATTGCGTTTCTGATCAAAGAAATCAATCTGAAATAGTCAAACAATCAGAATCCTCACATATCGAGCAATTTCAACAACTATTTGATGATACCTACTATTACGACTCAATGGAAATCGAGATCAAGGGTTACAACACAACAGGATGGAAAAGCAGCTATACAGGCAAACAAATCCCTCAGGAACAGATGCAGTTTTGGGTAGATTTAACAGTTAAGCAAATACTTAAATGGAATCCAAAACATGTGCTAGAAATCGGATGTGGAACGGGAATGTTGATCTCTCAAATAGCTCCAAAATGTTCAACCTATCATGGCACTGATATATCAAGCGCAGCTCTTGATTATATTGAGCAGCAAATCGTGAAGTCAGACGACAAATATTTAAATGTAAAGTTAAGTCAAAAACCTGCCCACGATTTTACAAATCTTGAAGAGGATAAAATTGATGCGGTTATTATTAATTCAGTAATACAATATTTCCCCAATATCGATTATTTGGTAAAAGTTTTAGAAAGTTCAATTAATGCTATCAACAAAGAAGGTTTTATCTTTATTGGAGACGTTCGTAGTTTGCCGTTATTGGAAATTTTTCATGTAGCAAAAAATTTTCATCAAGCTTTAGATAATTTGACTATAAATCAATTCAAAATTATGGTGAGAAATTCTCTCATTCAAGAACAAGAATTGATAATTGATCCAGCTTTTTTTATAGCCTTAAAACAGCGTTTTCCAAAAATTAAAAATGTTCAAATTCAGTTAAAGCCTGGTGAATATAATAACGAATTAACCAAATTTCGTTATGATGTAACACTTCATATTGGAGACTATATAGCCCCCACAATTATATCTGAATATTTAGATTATGATGAATTGAATTTATCAGCTATCAAACAGCTTTTACTAGATAAAAAGCCAGAAATAATTGGAATTAAAAATATACCTAATGCTCGTTTGCAAGAAGATATAATGCTTATGAATTTACTTTCTAATTCGGCTGCTCAAGAAACTGTAGGTCAATTACGTAAGGCTCTGCAGCATAAAGAACAAAAAGGCATAGAGCCGAATAGCCTATGGAGTCTGAACAGTGAATTACCCTATACAGTAGATATTACATGGTCCGAGAATGCTGGTAATGGTTGCTATGATGCTATCTTTATAAGAAATGAATCTACAATTAAATCACAAGTAGTTTTTTCTGACGGAAAAGTAACCAATAAAATCAATACATGGGGTATTTATGCTAATAACCCTTTAACACATGAATTGAATAGCAACTTAATTACAAAATTATCTAGCTTCATAAAGCACAAACTACCTTATTACATGGTGCCATCAGCTTTCGTTCCCCTAGAAGCAATACCCCTTACCCGCAATGGCAAAATAGATAGAAAAGCTTTACCATTGGTTGATAAAGAAATATTTAGAACAGAAGAATATATAGCACCAAGGACACCCAGTGAAGAAATAATAGTCAACATCTTCGCTCTAGTTCTAGGGCGATATACAGTAGGAATTTATGACAGTTTTTTTGAACTAGGAGGACATTCACTTAAAGCTACACAAGTAATTTCTAGACTTAGAGAAACTTTTAAAATAGAAATTCCCATCAGAACTATTTTTGAATATCCAACAGTCGCACTCCTCGATGCAACCATAACCCAATTACGTACTCAAGAAAATGTCTTAAATATTCCACATATTGAACAAATAGCCAAAAATACAGAGAATATACCCCTCTCATTTGCCCAAGAAAGACTCTGGTTCCTTGCACAATTAGAAGGTCCCTCAGCCACCTACAACATACCTGCAGCCATCAGAATAAATGGAAACTTGAACCTAAATGCTCTACAAGAGAGTATTAGAGCAATAGTCAGTAGGCATGAAGTCTTGCGCACCAGTTTCCAAGCCATTGAAGGACAACCAAGACAGGTAATAGATACAGAAACCATAATAAACATTGAAGTAATAGACTTACAGCAACTGGAACCAACCGAACGAGAAACAGTTTTAGCTCAACAGGTAACTCTTCAAGCCAAAAGATTTTTTAACTTAGAAGAATCACCCTTAATAAAGGCGATTTTATGGCAATTAGCCGAGACAGAATATGTTCTAATGCTCAATATGCACCATATCATCTCAGATGGATGGTCAATGGGAATAATCATAAAAGAACTCTCAATCTTGTATAGAGCTTTTATTCAAGGAGAACCATCTCCGCTATCGCCATTATTAATCCAGTATGCAGACTTTACCCTTTGGCAGAGACGATGGTTGAGTGGCTCTGTTTTAGAAAGTCAACTAAATTACTGGGTTAGACAATTAGAAGGTGCCCCAGAATTATTACAAATACCAACTGACCGACCGCGACCGAATATACGGAGCTATCAAGGAAAGAGTCAAAAGTTTACTTTAGATAAGGATTTAAGCCAGAAGTTGCAGAAATTGTCACAAGAATCAGGGACAACCTTATTTATGATCTTACTGGCAGCCTATGCGACCTTACTTTACCGTTACAGTGGACAAACAGATATTTTAATAGGTTCACCAATAGCTAATCGCAATAGAACTGAAATAGAAACATTAATTGGCTTTTTTGTAAATACTTTAGTTTTAAGAACTAATTTTGAAGCAAATCCAAATTTTGTTCAGTTGCTCAGTGATGTTAGAGAAACAACACTCAAAGCCTATGAATATCAAGATGTACCATTTGAACAAATAGTAGAGGCATTGAAACCAGAAAGATCACTAAGTTATTCACCCCTATTTCAGGTGATGTTTGTTTTACAGAATGCAACTAGGGAGGATTTAGAATTATCAGGATTAACTTGGAGTCAATTAAATCAGGAAAGCACAATAGCCAAATTTGATTTAACACTCTCTATCAGTGAAACAGAGCAAGGATTGATTGGGTCATTAGAGTACAATACAGACCTGTTTAATGAGAATACTATTGAGTGTTTAGCAAATCATTTTATAAACTTATGTAATTCAATAGTAGAAAATACTTTACAGACTGTGGGTGAAATACCATTAATAAGTGAAGCAGAAAGGCATCAATTGCTGGTCGAATGGAATGATACAGAGGTTGATTATCCTCAGGATAAGTGTATTCATCAGTTATTTGAAGAACAAGTAAAAAAAAGTCCTAA
>CAIPYC010000142.1 GCA_903869185.1 uncultured cyanobacterium
GGATATCTCCAACTCCCTCTATTTGTAATTGCTTAATTGCATCTTCTGTAAATTGAACATCAGCTCCAAAAAGCAGATTACTTTCGGCAGGAGCATCACTCAATCTTTTGAGACTGCTTTTAATCAAGTTGGTTAATTCCAGCAACCATTGCCTATCATCAGGTAGTGTTATCTGGTAACCCGACTCTTGCCAATATGGCAGAAGTAGATCGAGTAATTGTTCTGTAGGATAGTTGTGTATATATTGACTATTGATCCAATCTAGCTTGTCCCAATCAAACTTGGCACCTGCAGAATTTACACGATTGAGTTCAAATTCTTTAGATGCTTGCTTTAGTGAAAAGATCTCTGCTCCATTCGGCGGAGTCCAACCCAGTAGAGTCATATAATTGCCAAGAGCTTCGGGCAAGAAGCCCATTTTACGGAAGTCATCTATCGAAGTAACCCCATCTCTTTTAGATAACTTGCGTCCATCAGTACTGAGAATCAGTGGCGTATGAGCAAAAATAGGCTCGAATGCACCCAAAGCCCTATATAGTAAAATCTGCTTAGCCGTATTGGCAATGTGATCTTCTCCTCTGATCACATGAGTGATATCCATATCAATATCATCTACAACCACCGCCAGATTATAAAGTGCAATACCGAATTGTTCACTTTCGCTGGTTCTGGCTATGACCATATCGCCGCCTAAATCTTTTCCATGCCAAGTAAGCGATCCTCTTATCTCATCTTGCCAAGTAATTTCCTGATCATCTTCAATAATGAAGCGGATGACAGGTTTTCTACCTTGAGCCTCATATTCTGACTGTTGTGTTTTAGTTAAATGGCGATGGCGATTGTCATAGCGGGGAGCTTCTCGCCTTGCCTTTTGCTCTTCTCTGGTTTTCTCCAATTCTTCCGGAGTACAATAGCATTTATAAGCTAGTCCTTGGTCCAGTAATATCTCGATAGCAGCTTGATATAATTCTGTTCTCTCTGTTTGAAAAAAAGGTCCTGCATCCCAATTCAGCCCTAACCAAAGCAAGCCTGAAGTAATATTGTCTACATATTCGCTCTTGGATCTTTCTAGATCCGTATCTTCTATACGCAGTATAAACTTGCCATTATTATGATGAGCAAATAACCAATTAAAAACCGCGGTTCTGGCTGTGCCGATATGAAGATTTCCAGTTGGGCTTGGGGCAATGCGAACTCTAACTGTCACGATCTTTTTGTATTTTTAAGTTCTCTTTTGTCTGATTTTAGCACTATCTCAGCCCTCTGCCATTTGCAAAAGCTCTCCTTGGTTTAAAATAGCAATGCCTAAATTATGCGCTTTTACCAGCTTAGATCCCGGGTTTTCTCCAACTAGCAGATAATCTGTTTTAGAGCTTATGGAATCTACGACTCTGCCTCCATGATTTTCAATAAAAACCTTGGCTTGCTCTCTGCTTAAAGTCGGTAAAGTTCCTGTAAGTACAAAAGTTTTACCAGAAAAGAGCCCGCCAATATGTCCAGAGTCTATAGTAGGATTTTCTGTATTTAAACCCGAATCATGGAGTTGTCGCAGAAGTTCTTGATTACCCGGATTTTTAAACCAGGTTATCAGGGTATGGGCTACCTCTGTTCCTATACCATGTATCGCCTCAAACTGATCTAGTCCTGCTTGAGTCATCTGTTGGCTACTAGAAAAATGCTGACTCAGTAGCTTGGCATTTGCCTTGCCAATACGTCCAATGCCTAGTCCATAAAGTATGCGATACCAAGGTTGCCCTTTGGAACCATTGATTGCTTGGATTAATTTTTCTGCGGATTTTTTACCCATCCGCTCCAGTTCGACTACTTGCTGGACTTCCATTTTGTAGAGATCAGCTACGGAATTTATCAGCTTAGCTTTAAGCAAAGCTTCAATGATTTTTTCACCTAGTCCAGAAATATCTAAAGCATCCCTAGAAGCCCAATGGAGGATTTGACCCTTGATGATGGCAGGGCAAGCGCTGTTGAGACAACGGATCGCCGCGTCTGCTTGAGATTTATAAAGAAGAGAGCCGCATTGAGGACATTGGGTTGGCATGCTATAAGAATCAATACCTTCTGGAGGACGTAAATTTAGCAGGACATTGACAATTTCTGGGATGATTTCCCCTGCTTTGCGGATAACAACTGTATCCCCTATCCTGATATCTAATTCTTTGATTCTGGCTTGGTTATGCAGCGTGGCTCTTTGCACTATTGTTCCTGCTAAATGCACCGGCTCCACTAAAGCCATTGGTGTGACCACTCCGGTACGCCCAACATTGACTATGATATCTTTGACTAAAGTTGAGGCTTCCTGTGCAGGATATTTGAGGGCGACAGACCACCTGGGAGATTTTTGAGTAAATCCCAGCGACTCTTGGAGGGTCACACTGTCAAGTTTAACTACAACCCCGTCAGTGAGATAATCTAAGTTGTTTCTTTGGCTTTGCCATTGTTGATAGTAAGACTTTATCTCTGTCAAAGAAGATGCCAATACACGATGGGGATTGACAAGGAAACCTATCTGTTCTAACAGATGCAAACATTGCCATTGTGATTGCGGTTGGTCTTGGGTATGTAAAGTATAGGCAAAGAAGCTTAAATGTCTTTGCGCTACTATCTTAGAGTCCAATTGCCTGAGTGTTCCAGATACGGCATTACGCGGATTAGCAAACTTCTGGTCACGTTCTTGATTGATGCGGATAAATTCACTGCGTGGTAAAAAGGCTTCGCCCCTTATTTCTACTTTCTCTGGAGGACGCCCCCAATTCAATTTAAGAGGTATGGAGTGGATGGTCTTAATATTTTGTGTGATATCCTCACCAGTGATTCCATCTCCCCTGGTTACACCTTTTTCGAGGACTCCATTGATGTAGGTCAAGGCAATGGCAGAGCCGTCTATCTTTAACTCACCAACATAGAATACTGGCTCTACTGGGTTGATCAGTTTGCGCCAGCGGTTTTCCCATGTTTTTAATTCCTCTAAATTGAAGATATTGTCTAGGCTGTAAAGGGCGATAGAATGCTGAGTTGCAGTAAAACCCAAAACGGGAGATTCGCCTATTCTTTGCGTGGGGCTATCCGGGCTGATAAGATGTGGATATTGTTGTTCTAGCCCCTCGAGTTCCCGGTAAAGACCATCATAGGTAGCATCCTCCATAATTGGGGCAGACACAACATAGTAGGCGTAACTTGCTTTGTTTAATAATCCCTTTAGTTGTTCTATTCTTTGTTCCACTGCCTGTTTTAAAGTCATAAAGTTATTGACCCCATAACCTCACTACGGCGTTGAGAAAGATTGAAAAAATAGTTGAATATAAAAGAAAAGAAATAATACCATGGAAGATAATATTCATCCTCGTATCGGTATTAGTGATATTGCAATCAGAAACTGTATAGGATAGCCCAATTGTAAAGGAAAGATAACAAAAATCTTTTAATGAAGGTAGTTCTGTTGAAGGAAAATCAACTCCTCCCCTCATACCATTTGGGAAATCCACACCATTGTCATCTTGTTTGTGATAATAGAGTCTACAGTAATGCAATGCATAACTAGTATGAATCATAACCCATGAAAAAACTACTGAAATTATACTTAATATAATCAAAATTATTTTTATATGATCCTCTTTTTCGGGTAGAGAATTGAGCAGGATACCTATTCCCAAATTGCTCAAAAGTATTGCAATCAATAACGTAATGACAACTAAGATTTTATTGGGATCATTTCTTGAAAATGCCCGGCGGGTTTCCGCTCCATTCCTTGTCAATATCGAACCATAAGCAAGGAATAGATAGACAGCGCTAGCGCCAACCCAAGAAAACAAAAAATTTATTTCCCAGCTCATTTTTGATCTCAGTATTAAAGATATTAAAAAAGCTACAATTGTAAATATAATAAGACGTTGGCCTTCATTTACTCGTGTTCCTAGAATTAATAGTTTTTTCATAAAATCTTAATTGAATATATTTATAGGATTTTATAATGAGAAACAAAAAGACTATTGTATCTATTTCTAGAGCCAAGACCATCACAAATTATATTATCACAGTAGATTGCCCTCAAACTAACGAAAAAATCTATGATGTGATAGTTTTTGGCGATGAAGTGCCTGGGATTATGGCAGAAATCTATCATGATCTCGGTGAGTATAGATAGACGCTATATTAAACCATTGTGGTCTTTTGCTTGATCGATTTGTCCAAGCCTACTGGCGAACAATCGGCTCGATATCGTTGAGCTGCCAGGTCTTATCAAAATACGGCTGCATCGGTCCATAGAAGCGGAAGTAAGGGAACCAGCCCTTGTCAGCATTTGTTTGGATCCAATTGGTTGCATTGCTAGGTCGTATCGGACCAAAGTAAACATCAACCGAACCATCGGGGTTGGTGACAAGATCGCTCTTGCGCGAACTCAAATCGGCTGAACCCTGTGATGTCAGCAATGGACCACGCGTGACGTTGTCGTAGAGGGTGATTGACCAGAATTGCTTCACCGGCGGTTGCGGATCTACATGCATCTTGTAAAAATTACTGCCGTTGAGCCAATTGCCGTTCTTGTCCTTAGACGCTTCGATGTAAACCTGACCTGCGCCAAGGGTACGGCCCTGCATACCTACCGACATGCCAATGGCTTCGTAAAACCAGGAAGAACGCTCATCAAACTGAACACGAGTCCTGGTAGGATTTTCTTGATCCAAATCGAATAAGACGGCATATTCCCAATGCTTGCCAGGATAGACAATCGCACCTTCATATCTTTTATCAAACGCAACCGTGCGTGCCATCAGCTCACCGATTACTGCCGCATCGGTAAGGATCTTTGCTTGTTTGGGCGTAGGGTTGAATGGTTTGCCCGGTGAGATACCCAGCGATGCTAGCATCCCAAACATCATGCGATCACGAGGAGCAACAGGCTCATTTTGATAGAGTTCCGAGAGTAAGCGCCAATATTGGATAGTATTAGGTTGAGCAGATGTCCACGCCCTTCCACCAACCGGAATGAAGTTAGTTGTACCGGGATTGGCACGATTATTCCAGCTGTAGATCCGGAATTTGCGAATTGTTGCCTCTGCAACGGATTTGTCTGGATCGAGTCCTCTTGTTCCAAACCAAACTTGATTGCTGGTTGAACGAAACACTCGATAGCCAGGTGCATCGATCATTGGATCGCCTGGTGCTAGGATCAAATATTTGCCGCCGCTTCCTTTATCCGGGCCTGTCTGCCCCATATCGGTGATCGGTTGCTGCCAGATATCGAGTATACCGCCTGCTGTTCCGCCTGCAGGAACCTCGACAACAAGGGGGCCATTCTTAACTAGATCCCAGAAGCTAAATGCGTAGAGTGTGGTGATGTTAGGGGTGAGCATCCCAGATTTGTCTTTAAGATCCCTATAGAGGACAATATCTCCCTGCTTTGCACCAAATGTCTTGAGATTTGCATCCATCAATGCCTTGAAGCCTATAGCAGGTAAAGCCCACAAATAGGATTGTGTAGCCCGCTGAAAGTCCATCTCATCGTAGAGTTTATTGACGGTCTGCTCGCTCGGATAACCATTTTGGAATAGGAGAGGGCCAATACGTGTTTGTACAGTCTGCTGCGTCGGTGTTGCTGGTATGGTTTGCTCTGCGCCGGCAGTGGACCTATTTGAGGCCACGCTCAAAAATATCGCTAGGATAGAGAAGGTGATTTTGCTTGTTATTGACGTGGAAATGCTCATTCCTGGGTTCTGAAGGTTTACATTGACTTTCTCTGAGATCGATAACTTATCTTTGATACTCAGTAAAAGCCTGTGACGAGGATTGAACTCGTGACCTCACCCTTACCAAGGGTGTGCTCTACCACTGAGCCACACAGGCAAATATGGGCCGGGTTGGATTTGAACCAACGTAGGCGCAAACCAGCAGATTTACAGTCTGCCCCCATTA
>CAIPYC010000143.1 GCA_903869185.1 uncultured cyanobacterium
AAGATGTATTAATAAAAGAAGTTGTTGCTTGGGAAAAACGTAGAAATCAAATTTCTAATAAAATTGATTGGCAATTCACCACTGAGGACGCTCGTATTAAACTAAAGCGTCTTTATCCTACCATGAATCCTTGACAGACCAGTAGATTGGGAACGACAGCAGCACAAAGAGCTGGATTAACTGATAGATCTTGGAGTTGGAATGATCTAGTTTGCTATCCCACAATCATTTGACGCACAACCTTGGAGTCCAGACAGCGAAGGAGATATTATATTGGTGTTATCTGTATTGGCACCACCAAGAGCATAATCAGCTAGGGGAATGCCCAAGTATTTTGCAACATCCTCCACCCAGACAGGTCCATTGGAGAAACGTCCTTGGTAGTAGGGTGGAGAAGGAGGAATGGTATCACCAGTGAGGCTATATAGATTGCCCTTATCCGAAAGACTATCGCCAAAAGCAACAATCGAATCGAAAGTAGCAGATTGAGCAGATCTAGAGACTATTATCGAAGCAAGAGCTACTAAAAGAGAGATTTTTTTCATAACAAAAACAAAAGAGATGATTGAGTAGTATTTTAGGATACTATCACTACAATAAAGCTAATCTAGAATGCTTGATTTGCTAGTTTTATGTCCTTTTTATCTGGCCAGTTCTACTTTTTCGTAAGCTTCAACTATTCTTTGAACTAGGGGATGTCTCACTACATCAGCTTTGGAAAAATGACAAAAGGCAATTCCCTCAACTGAGCCCAAAATTTTGCTGGCTACCGAAAGTCCGGATTCTTGATAACTGGGCAAGTCAGTCTGGGTTATATCCCCTGTGACAACCATTTTTGAGCCACGACCCAATCTAGTTAGAACCATTTTTAATTGAGCTGGAGTGGTATTTTGAGCCTCATCAACTATAACAAAAGCATTGTTGAGGGTACGGCCCCGCATATAGGCTAAAGGGGCAACCTCAATCTTGCCGCGTTCCATCAGGTCGGGAATTTTCTCAGCTTCAATGAATTCATAAAGAGCGTCATAGAGCGGCCTTAGAAAGGGATCTACCTTTTGCTGAAGATCGCCTGGAAGAAATCCAAGCTTTTCACCAGCTTCAACTGCTGGTCTGGTAAGAATAATCTTTTCCACTTGATTGCTCAAAAGATACTGCACGGCCAAAACTGCCGCCAAAAATGTCTTCCCAGTGCCGGCCGGACCAATACAAAAAGTAATATCATTTTTTTCAATGCAATGGACATAGCGCCTTTGGTGAAGGGTTTTAGCCTTGATTGATTCGCCACGTTTAGTGCGTGCAAGGACTGTATCCTGCATCTGGCGGTATTCTTCGACCTTGCCTGTATCCAATGCCTGAAAAGCTGTGAGAATATCAGGCAGGGAAATTGCTCTTCCTTCGTGCCAATAGGGTTGTAGGGCTTGAATTACCCGATAAGCTCGCTCGACAGAATTGGCTTGTCCAAATATATTCACTTCTTGACCGCGCAGGATAACCTGGGCACCGCTCTGGCGGGCAATCAATTTAAGATTTTCTTCGGCTATTCCTGCTAGAGAAATAGCTCCTTCCGGGTGGGGTAATTCGATTATTTGGGAAGATTGATTCATTTATATTTTTTGGCGATCTTTCGTTTTTTTAACTTTTCTTAACTGGAATTGATAAGATATGGATCCAGTTTGTCTGTGATCAGTCCTAACTTAAATATAAAAGATGAAAGAGCAGATCCGGATCCGGGGAGCTAGGCAGCACAATTTAAAAAATATCGATCTCGATCTGCCCCGTAATCAATTGATAGTCTTTACTGGGGTATCTGGTTCTGGTAAATCTTCACTTGCTTTTGATACAATTTTTGCTGAAGGACAAAGGCGCTATGTAGAATCACTCAGCTCCTATGCTAGACAATTTTTAGGTCAACTGGACAAGCCTGATGTCGATGCCATAGAGGGCTTAAGTCCTGCTATTTCCATCGATCAGAAATCTACCAGTCACAATCCTCGTTCCAGCGTAGGTACAGTGACTGAAATATACGATTACCTGAGACTTTTATTTGGTAGAGCAGGAGAACCACATTGCCCCCAATGTCAACGCTCAATTACTCCAGAGACCATCGATCAGATGTGTGATCGCATTGCCCAATTATCTGAAAAAACCCGCTTTCAAATACTCTCTCCTGTAGTTCGTGGTAAAAAGGGTACCCATAAAAATCTTCTCTCAACTCTAGCCTCAGCTGGCTATGTGAGAGTCAGAATCAATGGTACGGTAAGAGAGCTTTCAGACAATTTGGAACTTGATAAAAACCAGAACCACTATATTGAGGTGGTAATTGACCGACTGGTGCAAAAACCCGGATTAGAAAGCCGTATTGCTGATTCCCTGCGCACATGCTTGAAACAGTCTGAAGGCTTGGCGATCATTGAATTGCTCGATGAAGGAAAAGAGATTCTTTTGAGTGAAAATTTTGCCTGTCCTGAACATGGGGCAGTGATGGATGAACTCTCGCCCCGTTTATTTTCTTTCAATTCTCCCCATGGTGCTTGTCCGGAATGTCATGGTATCGGGAGTCAGCGCAGTTTTTCAGTTGATTTACTAATTCCCGATCCCAATGCGCCAGTCTACAATGCTATTATCCCTTGGTCAGATAAGGATAGTAGCTATTATTTGTCTCTTCTTTATGGTCTTTCCCAAGCTCTTGAATTTGATCTCAAAACTAACTGGTCTGATTTAAGCTCCAAACAAAGAAAGGCTATACTCTACGGGCTGGATGAGCCGATCTTTTTTCAAGGTGATTCACGCTATGGAAAATCCAATGGCTACTATCGCAAATATGCAGGACTCCTGGCTATACTAGAGCGATCCTACCAAGAGAGTACTTCCGAACTATATAAACAAAAATTAGAAAAATATATTGTAAATAGTCCCTGCAAACTCTGTCAGGGCAAAAAACTTAAGCCGGAGGCTCTGGCAGTCAAGCTTGGCCAGTACAATATACTGGATATAGTATCTGTCTCAATTGGTGAGAGCTTAACAAGAATCAAGCAAATACAGCTAACTCCCCGTCAAGCCCAGATTGGGGAGCTGGCTTTGAAAGAGATACAATCTAGGTTACAGTTTCTACTAGATGTCGGGCTGAATTATTTGAGCCTGGATCGCCCTGCCATGACCCTTTCTGGTGGTGAAGCTCAAAGAATCCGATTGGCAACTCAAATAGGCTCTGGATTAACTGGGGTACTCTACGTCTTGGATGAGCCCAGTATAGGACTACATCAGAGAGACAATCAAAGACTTTTGGAAACCTTAAAAAAACTGCGTGATCTTGGCAATACATTGATAGTAGTTGAGCATGATCAAGATACAATTCTCTGCGCGGATTATATAGTGGATATTGGCCCTGAAGCTGGAGTTCATGGCGGAATGATTGTCTGCCAGGGAGATATCCAAACCTTGTTGAATTGCCAAGATTCCCTGACTGGATCCTATCTTTCCAAAAGATCTTTTATCCCTACCCCTACCAATAGAAGAGAAGGAAATGGACATTTTCTCACTCTAACAAATTGCCATGCTAATAATCTCAAAAATATTGATGTAGATATTCCTTTAGGCAAATTGGTGAGCATCACGGGAGTATCAGGCTCCGGCAAGTCCACTTTACTCAATGACTTGCTTTACCCCTCACTGCATCATCATCTCAACCGAACTGTTCCCTTTCCAGTTGGACTAGGCTCTATCACCGGACTGGAACACATCGATAAGGTTATAGTAATCGACCAATCGCCCATTGGAAGAACTCCACGCTCTAACCCTGCCACATATACTGGCGTGCTCGATACGATTCGCGAGGTATTCTGCGAAACAATTGAAGCCAAATCGCGTGGTTACAAACCTGGGCAGTTTTCTTTCAATGTCAAGGGTGGCCGTTGTGAAGCCTGTTTAGGTCAAGGAGTTAATGTCATTGAGATGAATTTTCTACCGAATGTCTATGTACAATGTGATGTCTGTAAAGGTAGTCGCTACAATCGTGATACCCTGCAAGTTAGGTTTAAAGACTATACGATAGCCGATGTGCTCAATATGACTGTTGATGAGTCCCTGGCAGTCTTTACCAATATCTCCAAGGCAGCCATCCGATTACAGACATTAGTCGATGTTGGCTTAGGTTATATTAAATTGGGACAATCAGCTACAACTCTTTCTGGGGGAGAAGCTCAGAGACTCAAACTAGCTAGTGAACTCTCGAGAAGAGCAACAGGCAAAACTCTATATCTGATCGATGAACCGACTACTGGACTCTCTTTCTACGATGTTCATCAATTGCTAAATGTATTACAGCGCTTAGTAGACAAGAGCAATTCTATAGTAGTAATTGAACATAATTTGGATGTAATCCGCTGTAGTGATTGGATTATAGATCTAGGACCTGAAGGTGGAGATGGGGGAGGACAGATTGTGGCGGTGGGCACACCGGAGAATGTAGTTGAAAATATGCAATCATTTACCGGTAGATATTTAAAAAACTATTTTTAGCCACTTATATGGTGTGAAATCTGGTAACTTAAAAAAATATGGAATCACCCGGTTTAGATCAAGATCTTCTCTCCAATCAATTAAATGAGGTTGGACAGGCTGTACGTTTATTGGTAGCTCAATCTAATCAAAATCCTTTGGCTATTTTGCGCATCCTCAGGGAGATAGAATCTTTACATCAGGAAATACGTTCACTGACTTTTGAAAAAATATTACCAGATACCCGCCACGCTCTTTATCCCCTCTTGAAGGATATCCAGGAAAGCGGCGGTTGGCCTTATATTGAACGGATGAAATTGCGTACAATACTTCAATTTCTGACTTTTGAAAATGATTCAACAAAACAGGAGTCTATGTTTTTTAAAATTAATCCTATAAAATTCGGTACAGATGGCTGGCGCGGTGTAATTGCCGCTGACTTTACTTTTGAGCGGGTAGCAATGCTTGCTCCAATTGCCGCATATGTCTTAGAACAGAATTATGGCGCCCAAGGCAGAGGCAGGATAGTTGTCGGCTATGATCGCCGTTTTTTAGCAGAAGAATTTGCCCAAACCGCTGCCGAAGCTATTGCAGAGTGCGGTTATGAGGTTTGGTTATCTGATGGCTATGCTCCAACGCCTGCTTTTAGCTGGGCGGCCAAGGCTAACGATGCTCTTGGAGCAATTGTTTTAACCGCCAGTCACAACCCAGCCAAATATCTCGGACTCAAAGTCAAAGGAGCATTCGGTGGTTCTGTAGGACCTGAAATCACCGATAAAATTGAACAAATGCTTGTTAATCCTATGATTGAACCAAAATCTGGAGGTTCGATCCAGAAATTTGATCCCTGGCAAGGTTATATTCAAGAGCTACGAACCAAAGTAAATCTTACAGCTATACAGAATGCTGTAAGTAGTGGTCAGTTAAAGATTTTTTCTAATCCAATGTATGGCTCTGCTACCGGAGGCTTAGAGAAAATTTTACAAATTCCAATCACCGAAGTTAATGATCAAGCCGATCCGCTTTTTGGTGGAGGCTCGCCCGAACCACTACCGCGCTATCTCAAGGATTTTCTTGAGACAATCAAGTTTGACAAATCACCCGAAAAATTAAAAGTTGGCTTGGTATTTGATGGAGATGCCGATCGCATTGCCGCAGTAGATGGGTCTGGGAATTTTCTAAGTTCGCAAAACCTCATCCCCATCTTGATTGAGCACCTAGCTGATCGCCGGGGGCTAACTGGTGAGGTTGTCAAAACCGTCAGTGGTTCGGATTTGTTTGTCTGCCTAGCTCAGCTTTATCATTTACCACTATCTGAAACAGCAATTGGCTATAAATATATCGCAGATCGTATGCTTACCAGCGACGTTCTCATTGGTGGCGAGGAATCTGGTGGAATAGGCTATGGAAGTCACATTCCAGAAAGAGATGCCCTACTTTCAGCTCTCTATGTTTTAGAGGCTGTAGTTGAATCCAGTCAGGATCTTTCTGCTCTATATCAGCAGCTACAAGTCAAGACCAATTTCTTTAGTGAGTATGACCGCATTGATCTTCCTCTAGGCAGTATGAAGGTAAGAGATCAGCTATTGCAGGATCTAAGAAAGAATCCACCTAAGGTGATTGCCGGTCAGAATGTTCGCAACTGTAATACTACCGATGGCTATAAATTCCGGCTGGCCGACAATCGTTGGCTTTTAATACGTTTTAGCGGCACAGAACCAGTACTGAGGATTTACTGTGAGGCGAAAAATTCTGCTCAAGTTCAAGAAACCTTGGAATGGGCCAGGAACTGGGCTAACTCAATTACCAAATGAATACTTTAGTTCTAGCCACTAGCAATCCTGGCAAACTTCAGGAAATGCAAGAATATTTTACTGGTATTGATTGGCAACTGAAATTAAAACCTCAGCATTTAGATATCGAAGAGACCGGAGTAACTTTTCTAGAAAATGCATCTCTCAAAGCATCTCAAGTTGCCATGTTCTTGGGTGAATATGCAATTGCTGATGATTCGGGCTTGAGTGTACGCGCTCTCGGTGGCGCACCAGGTATCTATTCGGCTCGCTACGCACCTACTGATGCTCTATGCATTGAACGGCTCTTGAAAGAACTGCAAGACTCAGTTGATCGTTCTGCTGAGTTTGTTTGCGCTCTGGCCGTTTCAGATCCAAATGGGAAAATAATCCTGACAAGCCAAGGAACTTGCGAGGGAATCATTCTTAAAAAGCCTTTAGGAGTCCTTGGTTTTGGCTATGATCCTATTTTTTATTTACCCCAATACCAGCAGACATTCGCCCAGATGGATCCTGATTTAAAAAGTCGAGTATCTCATCGGGGCAAAGCATTTGGAGATCTATTGCCGGCATTGATTAAGCTGGAACAAAAGTAAACCCTAGAGAGAGATGAATGGTTTTTGTTAACTCATCTTATCAATGATTATCATCTGTCAACTTTTCTTTGACCTTAAATCTTTACTAATAAACCATTTTCAAAATTTACCTCTTTCTTTTAATGGTCTAGAGACATCAGTTTCAATATTCCTAATGACATACTCAGGGTAGGCTGGCATTCCATGTTCATGAACATCTAACCCCTCTAATTCGCCTTCTCTTGAAACTCTCAAGGTTCCAGTCATATTGACCAGAGTCATTAGCAGCATTGCTAGAAGAAATGTTGATAGACAGATAATAAAGCTGCCTATGAACTGAGCAATCAACAATTGAAATCCACCACCATAAAATAAACCTCTCAGAGGAGCAGAAAGATCCGGTGCAATGGGCCCAGAGGCTCCAAATGTTCCTGTAGCAAATAGACCAAGTGATAGAGTTCCCCAAATGCCACACATTCCATGCACAGGGACTGCTCCAATTGGATCATCAATGCGTAACCATTCTAGAAGATCTATGCCGAAGACAACTACTACTCCAGCAATTGCTCCAATTATGATAGAGCCAGTCGGACTTACCCAATAGCAGGGACAGGTGATAGCTACAAGTCCAGCCAGAAAACCATTTACAGTAAAGCTCAAATCCCATTTTTTGGTTCTGGGAAAGCCAACAAACATAGCCGATAAACCACCGGCACAGGCAGCCAATGTGGTATTAGTTGCGACACGACCAGTTCCCTGAAAATCCATAGCCGAAAGGGTAGAACCTGGATTGAAGCCATACCAGCCAAACCAAAGAATCAAACCCCCTGTAGCTGCAATGACTAGATCATGCGGTAACATCGGACCTCCGCCATCTCTTTTAAAGACCCTACCCAATCTTGGACCAAGCACGATAGAACCTGCCAAGGCAATTAATCCGCCTATTGAATGGACGACGGTCGAACCAGCAAAATCATGGAATCCAGTACCTAAAGCTGGCAAGAAATTACCTTTTGAGCCCATACTGACTAAAAATCCATCTGGTCCCCATGCCCAGTGACCAACAATAGGATATATAAAGCCAGATACCCCTATACTATAAAGTAGATCGCCGATGAATCCAGTTCTACCAATCATCGCGCCAGAGGTAATTGTAGAGCATGTATCAGCAAAAGCAAATTGGAAGAGCCAATAGGCCAAGAAAGAAACCCCCGTAGCTTCATAAGTTGCCGGTGCCCCTTCAAGAAAAAACCAATGTAATCCAATAAAGCCATTGCCATGGCTGAACATGAAGGCAAAACCAAAAGCATAAAACAAAATACCGCAAAGGCATGTATCAACAATACACTCCATCAAAACGTTCACCGTTTCTCGTGAACGGCAAAAACCAGCTTCCAGCATAGTAAAGCCAACCTGCATAGCAAATACCAAAAAGGCAGCTAACAATACCCAAAATGTATTAATAGGATTTACAATATCATTTCCACTGAGAACAGGATCAGCTGCGTTAGCAGGCATTCCAAAAATACTAGATATTGTAGGCAGAAAAACCAGCAGAAGTAACCCAACAGCTACCAGCTTTCCAACCAACATCAAATAGGCATAGAGCCTCCATTGAGGATCTCTCACGCGCTCACGCAGTCTCGTCATCCGCCTAGAGCCTTTTGCTCGCTTCAAAGAAGGCAGTTCCTTGATTTTGGTCAATAGAACCTTTTTATTCAACATTGGCGACAGAGTATTGACAAGCCCAATTATAGAAGTTATTAACCAACTAAATAGACTATCGACTAAAGAGCTAACTGATAGGCTCAACGGCTTTTTGAATCTATTTTTCATGTTTACCTACCCAGCAAGAAGTAATGTTATAAGTTATTTTTAGAGCATTTTAAAAATTATTTTTGTTTTAAAATATACAAACAATTAAAAAAAGGAGTAAAGATTATCTCTACTCCCAGAATTCTTGACAAATTCCAAAGCTAAATAGCTTCAGTATCCTTTTCTCCAGTACGAATGCGGATGATCTGATCAACAGGAGAAATGAAGATCTTTCCATCTCCAATCTCACCTGTTCTGGCTGCAGCTACTAATTTTTCTACCACCATTTCAACCTGGCTGTCTTCAACCACAATCTCTACTTTGAGTTTTTGCAGAAATTCGACAGTATACTCCGAGCCACGATAACGCTCTGTCTGTCCTTTTTGGCGTCCAAAACCACGTACTTCCAAAACCGTCATACCAACTATTCCAGCATTAACAAGTGCTATTTTGACCTCATCAAGCTTAAATGGACGAATTATAGCTTCAACTTTTTTCAATTTCTCAATACCTCGTTGGATATATGGTTCTTTTTTCTCTTCAACTAACTGTTACTCTGTAAGTTCTTTTTCTATCATTTTATCAGAGTATTTTTTGTAATATCAGTTACGTGATTTTGTCCTAAACCTATAAAATCCAGAAAATATTCAGGCAAGAACCGTCTTTCTCTGGTAATAGTATCAATACATAAATGTATTGTTTTAGCTTTTGCTACGAGTTGCTGCTCTTGCGAAACCAGAGAGACACTGTAATCGAGAATGAATCGACTCTCACTCGCCAAGGTGGGCTGTAGAAATACTTCTACCGTATCTCCCCAAAAAAGAGGCTTAAAAAAATCAATTTCGGCATGGATGATTGGCACAACAAACAAACTATTGGTAAGAAAATCTTTTAAATTTAGTCCCAAATCTTGAAGCCTGAATTCATAGGCTTCATGGCAAATAGAAAGCAAGCTAGTAAAGTATATTACTCCGGCTGCATCAGTATCGCCAAGTCGAACTATCCTCTGATACCCCATGAAAACACACCATAACATTAATTTGATCCCTGCGCGTAGGGGATAAGAAAACCTTATGTAAACCCATGTCTGACATTTAAATTATGAGTGTTGTATTTGGAATTTTCATGTTAAGTTGTGTGAAGTAAGTCATATCTTAGCTAAAAAAGGTCAATTTCAAGTACAAAAGGGCTGACATCCCAATCTTATACGGAAGTAAATCATGAATAGCAAGCAAATCGGTTCAACACTAAAAGCGGCCTTGATTTTGGGCATGACCCTTGGAAGTTATGGTTATCAGAATGCGGCGATAAGTAGTCCCAGCAGCGGCGGTCGTGGTGTCGCATCTTGGTATGGCGATGCCGGAAGTGGCTACACCGCAGCACATAAAACTTTTCCAATTGGCTCAAAAGTAAAGGTTACCAATCTCCGAAGTGGTCGTTCAGTAGTTGTAACAATCAACGATCGTGGCCCATTTGTTAAAGGTAGAATCATAGATCTTTCACCTAGAGCCGCCCAAGCAATCGGCATATATGACAGTGGCGTAGGTGATGTTCAGGTAGACCCACTGTAAATTAAAGAATTTTCACTTATCTGCGCTTAGATCTTTTCTCAACGATTCAAGGACAGACCAGCGGCTATCAAGAAAGACGTTTTGTATAGAATCTTGAGAAAGCAGAGGCTGATGGCAATCATACGAACAGATTTGTTTGATAGGCATAGCCAAGCACATCTGCTCATAAATCCAGCCTTGGAGGTCAAAATGTCCATTTGAAGGCAAACTTTCTGCCAAATCCTCCAAAGCAACTTCTCTTTCTAAAGGATATTCTTTATCTTGTTCAATTTCTTTATCTAGCCAAATTATCTCGGTAGTATCAACGAGTAACTTAAAATTATACTGTTTTAGGCAGCGATCACAAGTTAAGGTTACTATTGTCTCTGCTACGGCAAAAACCTCCAGAAAGGTTCCACCATGTCTAAGAGTTACCTTTCCGCGAACAGGAGTCAAGCTATCGAGATCTCGGATGAAACAGTCAATGACTATATCTTGTTTCCTCTGGGGAGATTTGAGCAGATGAGGTATGTAAATTGTTTCCATTATTTTCTTGTCATTAATTGCCAATGCTTGGAATCGTCAGTGATAACAAAATTTTGATTCAAATAATTCTGATAATATTTTACTAATCTTTTAACTGTTTTTTTATTATCGCTATCTTTGGCAATCATAACCATATTTGCTCCTTTAAACATTTTTTCGGGTTTGAAGTGATGATTGTCGTTGACGGAAGTACCTCCTTCAGGTGGTGGCAATTCAAGTGCAAATGGAAATGGATTGGAAAAATCAATAGTGGCAATTCTACTATCATTTGAAATATGCTTGCGTAGCATTTTTATCCCATCATTGACCTTGATTGGATAAAGATAAGGGCTACCCAAATTGTATCTTGTGGAAATTGTGCTTGTGAGTTGATCATCAGGAATGAGAAAATCAGCCATGCTCTTTGAATTGAATTTTTGAGATTGAGCCAATTTACTAGGGTTAGGTTTATCCAAGATAAAGGCCGAAATTATGCTACTGGCATCTTGAAAAAAAATACTGCCAAATAAGATGGGAATGATGATGACTATACCTAAAAAATAGGTAAATAAACCTCTGCCATCTAGGGGATATTGTCTCGACTTGAATCTTCCAGAAAAATAATTGAGAAAGATAAGACCTGCTACAAAAAATAGGGGTATTTCAGTATCTTGAGCAGAAAAAATACAAAGGAATATAGATGAAATTGTAACCAGGATTATTGATAGAAGTGATAAAATTTCACTCAATCTAGCATTTTTTTCCTGAGTTCTCCAATATTCAAGAAACAAAATTAGTAAAGAAGCTAGACATATGCATAAAGACCAACGATTTTTAGCTACTATATAGTAAAAAAGACCATACTCAGAATGATTGGAACCATAAAAAGCTGCTACAGAATTAATCTCTGCTATATAAGCAAACATATTTAATCCAAAAAAGATGTTCATTAATGCAATGCTCAATCCAAAAGAGACCAGCAAAGATATGAACCATTTGATCGGTTTTTGAGAGAACAAGCAACTTATTATTAGCGCAAATATACCTATTGCAAAAAATCAGCAATGCCAGTAAGATACCTGCTGTTACTCCACTTCTGAGTGAATTGATGCGCTGGTCTTTACGTGGAAAAATCAACAACTCTATCAACAGCATCGAAAGGAGAACATAGCCATGTCTGTTATAGAGCATTGCGTAACTGGTAAGGCCAGGATATTTACTTGCCAGGATCCTCGGGGCAATCACCAGAGTTCCCATAAATATCGCAAACAAAAAAGAATAGGGAGCACTAAGTTGACTGCGGGCTATTTTCCATGCCCATGGCGTAATCACAATAAATACAATTATATTGGCATAGGCGATTGATGAAGCCTTGGCTCCAGTGATCCTCATACCCAATGAATCAAGCACCAAGGTAAGTGTAGGAATCAAGGGTGCAAAATCTATATTTGGTTTTTGACCATGGACAATCCGCCAAGCGGCATCGAGCTGGATTATGATATCCCATGGGTAAGTTCGAATCAAAGGAAAGCCAACAGTAATCATCAGCGTGACAATGATTGCCGCCAAAATCAGCAATATAAACAAAGCTATCTTATAACTTCGGTTGGAATCCGCAGAAAAAAAAGATAGAACAGGGCGAATTATCTTTTCTTGTTTCATGGTGAGATTAGTACTTCGGGAAATCAAGTTAACTTGATGATATTGACGATAACATGTTCTTATATAAAATATATTTATACAGTTAAAGAAGGTAAATCACTAATCGACACATGCTTACAGCTGGCAGTTTAACCACTTTTTCCATTTTCTCCGCTCATTTGGCTTCATTTTTTCCTGATGCCGATAGTTTTTTATCCACCCAAGGAATTATGGTAATGCTGCTTGGGGCTTATGCTTTTGCAATGTGGATGTTCCTCTCAAATGCGCCTAAAGTCTATACCATAATGGTCTCAGACTTGGAGGTCGCTGAGCAATTTTATAAAGGCTTTTTAAGACTTTCAGAGGCACAGGTTCCTCTCCACTACTACTACAACTATGAACAGACACTCGGTACTGTTGGCGTTGATCCTATGTATCTAAGCTCTCCTATTTCTGCCAATGTCAAGTATCGAGGTAGCGAGGGGCTCTGGTACCTATTAAAGAAAAATACTCAGCTCCACATCATAGGGGGAGCTAACTTGGGAGAGGGTAACCGACAGCGTCATGTCTGTTTTGATAACAAATGCTTGGAAATAATATTACTAAAAGTACAATCTCGTCGTATTAAGTATAGGATCAAGCAAGAAAAACCACTCAACTTTCTGGTCAAGGATCTCGAAGATAGGGTAATTGAATTGGTAGAAGTTTCAAACTAAATCAAAATTTTAGATAGGGCCGCATATGATGGATTATCAATGGGACGCAATAGTCATAGGCGCAGGTATTGGGGGACTGGTAACAGCAACTCAATTGGCAACCAAGGGAGCCAAGATTTTGGTTCTAGAGAGCTATGTAATTCCCGGAGGGAGTGCTGGACAATTTGCAAGAGAAGGTTATCATTTTGATGTTGGCGCATCCATGATCTTCGGCTTTGGTCAACAAGGGACAACAAATCTTTTAACCCGAGCTCTTGAAGCTGTGGATGTGGAATTGGAAACGAAATCAGATCCTGTCCAGATTCACTATCATCTGCCAAACGAGCTGGATATCAAGGTCCATCGTGATTATGATTCTTTTATAGATGAATTGGCTCAACGCTTTCCGGCAGAAAGAGAAGGTATAAGAGGTTTCTATGGAGAATGCTGGAAGGTTTTCAATTGCCTCAATAGTATAGAATTGCTCTCTCTGGAAGAATATAGATACCTGATGAGAGTATTTTTCCAGCGTCCTCTTTCTTGTTTGGGGTTACTCAAATATCTTCCCCTCAATGCCGGAGATATAGCCCGACGCCATATCAAAGATCCACTATTACTAAAATTCATCGATATTGAATGCTATTGCTGGTCGGTAAGTAAAGCTGATTGGACACCGATGATCAATGCCGGTATGGTTTTTAGTGATCGCCATTATGGAGGGATCAACTATCCCAAAGGGGGAGTAGGCAAGATCGCCGAGAAATTGGTCGAAGGATTGGAAAAAGCAGGCGGTCAAATTCGCTATAAATCCAGGGTAAGTGAAATTTTATTAGACAATGGCAAGGCTATTGGAATCGAATTAACCGGTGGAGAAAAATATTACGCTAAAAAAATTGTTTCCAACAGCACTCGCTGGGATACCTTTGGAAAACTATTAGCGCAGAAAAATATGCCTGCGAGAGAGCGCAAATGGCAACAGCGTTACCAGGAATCTCCCAGTTTTTTGAATTTGCATTTGGGAGTAGATGAATCTGTCATTGCCCAAAATACGGAATGTCATCACATTTTGCTAGAAGATTGGTCGAAAATGGAAGATGAGCAGGGCACTGTATTTGTTTCCATTCCAACTTTATTAGATCCATCGCTTGCGCCGCAAGGCTATCATATTGTCCACACTTTTACCCCCAGTTGGATGCAAAATTGGCAGAATCTCTCACCCCGGGAGTATGAACAAAAAAAGGAAGACGCTGCCAACAATCTTATTGCCCGCCTGGAAAAAATCTTTCCCGGATTAGAATCTGGACTTGACTATCAAGAAGTAGGCACTCCTCGAACGCATAGACGTTTTTTAGGTCGAAAAAATGGTACTTATGGACCCATCTCACGACGTAAATTACCGGGATTGTTGACTATGCCATTCAATCGAACATCAATTAAAAATCTCTATTGTGTCGGTGATAGTACTTTTCCCGGACAGGGACTCAATGCGGTTGCCTTCTCCGGTTTTGCATGCAGTCATCTTATTGCTGTTGATCTCGGTCTTTAGGTAGTCAGATTGTGGCAAGATAGTCTTGATTTAAGAAAATCATTGTTGAGAAAATGTCTAACAAATACAATATCGAAATACGTCACCAAGGGAAAACCTATAAAATTCAAGCAGACGAAGATCAGACTATTCTTTTATCTGCCCTAGAAGCAGAAGTAGAATTACCCAGTTCTTGTACAGCAGGAGTCTGCACTACCTGCGCTGCTTTGGTTTTGGAAGGAACCGTTGAACAGGGCGATGCTATGGGGGTTTCCAAAGAACTCCAAAAAGAAGGTTATGCTTTGCTTTGTGTAGCTTATCCACGTTCTGATATTAAATTGGAATCTGAGAAAGAGGATGCCATTTATCAACGTCAGTTTGGACAACCGAAATCTTAAAAACGATTGCCACCTTTGACCAGGCCAATGCAAGATCAAGATTGTGCAAATCTTATGAGATAATTGGTTTTAGGTTTGACAAATGATTCAACTTAGGAGATATGCCCATGCCCCAGGCGGTAGGCGTAATACAAACGCTAGGATTTCCTGCTGTTCTAGCTGCAGCTGATGCAATGGTTAAGGGAGCAAGAGTTACCCTAGTCTATTATGACTTAGCCGAAAGAGCTGAATTTATTGTGGTTATACGCGGGGCAGTATCAGAGGTTAAAGCGGCAATGACTGCAGGGATAGAAGCAGCCAATTCGACTGCTGGAGGGGAAGTTGTTAGTCATTATATTGTACCCAATCCACCAGAAAATATAGTCGATGTTCTTCCAATTCAGTATACAAGTAAAGTAGAAAAATTCAGGTCTTAGACTAATCAACAATAAATTAAATTATTCCAGTTAAATTATTTAGGAGAAAAAATATGCCCGCACAACAAGCAGTTGGATCATTGGAAACTAAAGGATTTCCCGGTGTACTCGCAGCAGCCGATGCTATGGTCAAAGCTGGACGGGTAGTTCTTGTTAATTACATCAGGGCAGGTAGCGCCCGTTTTACAATCAATATTCGTGGGGATGTATCTGAGGTTAAAACCGCAATGGCTGCAGGGATAGAAGCAGTTAAGCGTACCGAAGGTGCTGTAGTGGAAACCTGGGTGATCATTCCTAGACCACACGAGAACGTATCTACCGTCTTGCCGATTGACTACAGTGAGGAAGTAGAAATCTACCGTTTGGCGGCAGAGGGTTCTACTGTTATTCGATAATAGCTTATACAAATACTTGAGTCATTTCTTCTGGTTTTAAACGAGAAACTATCACCTGCAGGTCAATCCTATAAAGGAGAGTCCCTGAGAGTTTGGGACAATATTGCTCTCATGGTTAAGGCTTCACTAAAACTATTCAAAAAAATATTATTTATTTTTTTCTATCTTGCTTAGACTTTTTCTTGTTGATTGCCCATAATAATCCATTGGTATGTAGATTGCTAAAAACCAGAAAATTAATGGTATTAAAGAAATAACTATAATGAGGGGTAAAGATATACAATTCTTAGAAGAAGTAAA
>CAIPYC010000144.1 GCA_903869185.1 uncultured cyanobacterium
CTCTAGCTTCTGTTTTTCCGCTAAGAGCTGGCTCTGTGACTGCTCTAGCTTCTGTTTTTCCGCTAAGAGCTGGCTCTGTGACTGCTCTAGCTTCTGTTTTTCCGCTAAGAGCTGGCTCTGTGACTGCTCTAGCTTCTGTTTCTCCGCTAGCAATCCGCTAATTTCGGACTCCAAGTTTCTTGTGAAGGTGTTTGAGGATCCTCCTGCCAATTGAAAATCATCAAAAACATTGGGGGGTGCATCAAAGAAGTTCAACAACTCCCGGTGTTCTTCATGTACGTAGAAGCGATTCAACCCATCAAAATAAGCGAATATATATCCTTTATCAAAAACAAGGTCTTCCCACGTCATATAGCTTGGAATGTTAGAAAGAGGATGAGTTGCTTCAATGACAAGAACAAGAGGGCGTTTGACGCTAGTCTTCCACGTAGCCAATACATCTTCTTCACTACCTTCGACATCAATTTTTAACCAATGAATTACAGGTTGACTTATCAGCAAAAAGATTTCATCTAATGAAATAGTTTGGACCTCTACTGCAGTCACGTCTCGGCCAGAAACGTTATATTGCTCCGCTAAATTCTTTTCTACTGTAGAAAGCCCGGTTTCTACTATTTCGTAAAAAGTAATAATCGGACCTTTGCTACTAACCACTTTTTCTAATACAAGATCTCTTGGTCTTTGAGCACGCAAGGCTGTGGCGTAAATTGGAACAGGCTCCACATGGATTCCCTTCCAGCCCTTCAAGAAAAAATGCTTGCTCACCGAATCCTGATTTGGGTCTTGAGCTCCAACATCGATGTAAGAGCCTTCGGTTATTTCGCTAAAAGCTCTTTCCAGCATAACATCTTCAAAATTTTGAGCATAACTGATCATGAATAATCATGGTCCTTTAAGTTCTATTATTCACAAGTTTGTTAATTTGTTTGGGTGATGCAAATTGAATTCACTTGCAATTCGCTTTTACCGTTCGCAAATACCCGAAATTCGAAGGCCGGTAGCAGACGGCTGGTTGTGAACTTAACAGATATGTTACTAACTCCTGCCTTTTGTGGAGAAAGCGGGACGCTGCTTCCTTGGATAGTACGAAAGTTCGAAGCTCTGTCCACAAATCCAACGTTTACAGAACTTCCAGAAAATTGAGATGAGTAGCTTAATTGCACCTTGTAAGTTCCTGCTTCTAATGGAATATAGGGTCCAGTAGTGAGGTATCCGGCTGAACCCAACTTAGCAATTCTAGGATTAGTTTTTACTTTGCCGATTCCGGTTCCCAACTGAGATCCCATGAAGCACTTATTGTAGAGAGTTGGCTTGGCGTTGGCCTTAGCTGCAGTCAGATTTAGCGCTCCTAACGACAAAAATTGCAGACAAGCGATCAGAAAAATGGATACATTCCGTTTATTTTTTACGCTCATTCAAACCTCCGATAATAGTTTTTGGTCTCCCTAAACGTACTCATCTTAGCCGAAATATGCAACTAAGTGTACGGTCTCGAACTTAAATCCCCTTGATTATCAAGCGTTTTCAAGCCCCTAACTAGCAATTCTGACAATCTTTATAAATTTTAATGAAATGGCCGACTGCCCTTGATACCAAATTCGCGGTTCTATAAAAGTTCCATTTTTCGCAACCTTTAAGGTCAATTCAAGGACATTAGAGCTGCTAAGTGAACGGGAGGTTCCCAAAAGGAGTTGCCCATTATCACTGGAAAGTTGAAATTCTAACAAGCCACTGGCCATTCTCGGTGAATTGTATGGCTGATTCATTTGGGCAATGAACCGGTAAGTTCCACTCTTAAAATTCATGTACTGCCCGAAAGCCATAAATCCATGGGCCGAATTACCTCCGCTAATGACTAATTCCTGATTCACCACATGTCCGACCTGTGAATGAAAAATAGCCCCAGGAATCTGAACAAGATCGCTTACATTCAGCTCTTGCATAAAAGGTGCGATATTCCCTTGTAACAGTAAAGTCCTTAAATCTTTATCGCCATATAGCCAGAAAGTTAAATTGCCGCAAGAAAATACTCGATTCGGACTCCCGAAAGCAGCATTTAGAGTTTTAGAGTCTAAGTCATTTGCTATCAGATAATTGATTTTACGACTTGAACCGGAAGGAAGGTAGTCAAGAATATTATTTCCCCAGTAAAACAATAGATTTTGAGGGGTTGTTGACCATGGGGTCATCTGATACAGAACTATTCTTTTATCAGTCATAAACTCTATTCGTCGAGCATACCAGTAATTTGCGAGACCCTCCTGGCCATTGAAACTGCGTACGCAAGTCGAATCCTTCGCATATTCATTCGCATACGCAAGCGGAGTGGAAGGTTTAAAGTCAAAACTCAATAAACATAAAGCAGTTCCAAATATTAAGAAATAGTTGCCGAATTGTACAGTTCGAAAGTTGATTTTCTCTAAATAATGAAAACTGACAGCTGGCATTAGGCAAAAAGGTGCGAGCATACAAAAAACCAAATAACGTGATGAACCAATATTTTCCCAAGCCATTGCACTAAATATAAGATTGGTGAATGCAGCAAATGTTGTGGAAGCTAAAAATATATAAAAGAATCCATAGTTCTCACTCTCATTCTGTAAATATGCTCTACCTCTGAATAGAATACGGATGACCATCCCGGCACTCGTAATCCACCAACCAGCAACTAGCACAAGGAACAAAAATACTACATGATCAGATTTGCTTAGATTCCAAATGTCAGTGAACATTAAATGTAGTTTGTGTAAAATATTCAAGGAAGAAGAATTTAGGTTTGCATTGGGTTGCAAGTTTAAAAAGTGATCAACGATTCTTCCGGCGAGAAGAGATGTGGTAGGAATGTATATCAAGAAGCTATATCTGGTCAGAATATTTCTAATGCCATGAATTCTGACTTCAAACAGCAACATGCAGATGAAAACAGAAGAGAAAGTAGACACATACTCTAAATCGCTCATTGCGGAGAAAAATACAATTAGAGCTAAAAAGATTAATGTAGCATAAGATTTATGCTGAATGTATGACAATGCTAGATACAGAGAAATGCAAGTTGTTATTACGGAAGAAAAGTGATTAGAAAAGCTGAAGTAGTGAATAAAAATGAAGTTAGTCAAAGCATTGGAGGTAATGATAATTAGAAGAGGCCCATAGAGCATGACACCTACTGCGCCAAGTATTCTTCGCAAATGAAATCCTCGAGAAAGCCTGTTAGATACTAAAACACCAAGAAGAACCCACATCATTAGCCCAGGAGCTGCAGCAAAATGAAATGCTGTTTGTTGTCCAAAACCAATCAACCTGATTGCAATGTATTCAAACATGTCGGGAAATATGAAAGGGGATCGTGGAAGTTGCCATCCCGCGTAGTTATGGTATGAAGTTATAATACTTTCGACAAAACTGGGTAAGGTGAGTTGATCGGAATTGGTGATCCAGCCTTGAATGTTTGATTGTGTTTCTGCCCAAGAAATAGTTGTTATTGTCGCAATAAAAACCAATAGAAAGTTGATAGTTTGACGATGCCTTATGCGCAATTGAGTGCTGATTGATCTTAGTTCCAACTTATCACCCTCAGCATTCTTTTGAAAACTCTCATCGATAATATCAAATTAGGACAGTATCGCAAAACATAGATTTTGACGCATTCCTTTTACGAATTTACTCGATATTAAAATTTGAGGATTTCGCATCATTGAAAAACATTTGCACAGTTTCAAGAGAGTATGATGATAAGTCTTTTCCGACAAGGACCAATTTGCTGAGGAGGTCATTCGTGGCTGTTATTATATGACAACCAAGAGCGTCAGCTTGAAATACATTCAGCAACTCGCGTGGACTAGCCCAAATTAATTCAGATTTTGGATTAATAGTAAGAGTTTTTACACATTCTTTTATAATAGGCATCGGGTCCCTACCTGTATCTGCAATACGACCTGCAAAAACCGAAACGCAGCTAGCAACTTCTGGATTCAAAACTTCAAGAACGTGAGAAACTTGCTCGTTAGTCATAAGAGCAGTGACGTTCACCTTTACACCGTTGGAACTTAGGTATCTAACCACCGAATTAGTTGATTCCCCAAGGGTATTAGTTATAGGAACCTTCACGTAAACGTTGTCACCCCAGGATGCGATCTTTTCCCCTTGAACCTTCATCTCATCTAGATCATCACTAAAAACTTCAAAAGAGATAGGTTTGGATTGAATCTCTTTCAAGACGTCTTTTGCGAATTTTACATAATCGGTAATTCCAGCTTTTTTCATCAAAGTTGGGTTAGTTGTCAGTCCAGAAATATAAGGATTAGATGCCATTTCAATCATGCCTGCGAGATCAGCGCCATCCGCGAATAATTTAACCTTTAAAGATTCTCTAGTCGGTTCCACTTGACTCTCCTGTCATGATTTGGACGGCTTCTAACAGCGAGGATACCCGTGTAAACGGCAATAAGGGAGCCCTCTCCAGATATGAATAGTCGATGAAGAAAGTTCTACAGCCTGCATTTTGACCTGCAGAAACGTCACGCCACCTATCCCCTACTAAGAAACTATTGGCGACATCTAGATCGAGATCAATTGCAGCGCGAAAGATGAGGCCTGGGGCTGGTTTCCGGCAATCACATTCGTCTGCATCGTCATGAAAGCATGTGTAAAAGTGTTCGATGTTTGTGGCACCCCCAATGAATGAATTGATTGCTTCGATGTGGGCTCTAGATGTCGTCCCTCGAGCCACTTCAGGTTGATTTGTTACAACGACAGGTATAAATTCATGGAACTTAAGGAGTTGAATAGAATCAACCACTCCTTCAATTATCTCTACCTGTTCCACAGAAGCTGGCGGTTTAGGGACCCCATCGATAATCACTGAATGGTTGATGACGCCATCCCTGTCAAGGAATACCGCTCGCTTCATTCTGCTAAAGAAACTACCATTTTGTGGGATTGCTTTTAAGTTTTGGGTGAGAAACCATCAAATGCCACACCACGGTTTGGAAAGATTCGGAATGCGGAGTCACGGTACTAGGGTTTACAGTCGGAACTACCAAACAAATGTCCGCATTTTGCGCCGTATAGCCTCCATCGCGACCAACAATTCCGGTAACTCGTGCGCCCACTTCTTTGGCAAGATCTATAGCTTCGATTAAGTTGGGGCTAACATTCTTCTCTTTATTCCCGCCGCCGACAGAAAGAATAAACAGGCAATCTTTGGAGTTCAATTTGCTGACCCGTAACCATCCAGAAAATACAGTCTGCCAACCCTCGTCGTTGGTACGTGCGGTTAATTCAGCAACATTGTCGGTTGGAGCATACGTTTCAATGCCCGCCAATTTTCTAAAATCATTGACGGCGTGCCCAGCGTTAGCTGCACTTCCGCCAACTCCGAGGACAAAGAGTCGACCTCCCGTTAACTTTAGATCTGCTAATAAGTCAACGATCTTCTCGATAGTTTCTGGATCAATAGAGCTTGTAATCTCTATTGACTCATCAAGATGTTGCTTGCTATAACTCATCCGGCTGCCTTTCTGAGATACTTTGAGAATTCTTTGATTCCCGATACGGAGCCTATTTCATAGAACCTTTGAAAGACTTCGAATCCCGCAAGTTTCTTTTCTGTTGACAATCGATGACAAAGTTCCGACAGGTCGAAAGTCACGTGTGGTTTTAAATTGGTAAACGCCTCCTCGTGAAAGTAGGTCAATCCGTAGTCAATATGGTGCATTTTTGGGTCATTTGTACCTTTTTGATAATTAATCAAAGATCCGTTCGTATATTCGACATTACTGGCGTCTAATTCATTGCGGTTATGATAGACCGCCATCATTGCTTCGCCTCTTGAATTCAAAAAGGCTTTTTCGATAGCGGAATAGTCAGTCGGCAAGTACGAATCCCCGTAAATGACTCCAAAAGATTTACCAAGTAAGGGCAACGCCTTTTGGATTGCTCCGCCTGTCCCCAACTGAGTTTCTCCGTCCAGTGAATACCTAATTCTGGCACCCCAGCGACTTCCATCACCTAAATGATCTTGAATCATCTTAGATTTGTATGAAATACAGAAAATGAAATCTGAATAGCCCTTCTGGACTAGTAAATTTAATTGCCAGTCTACAAATGGCTTTCGATCGATTTCAATGAGGCACTTTGGGAATTCTTTTGTTAAAGAGCCAAGGCGAGTCGCATGACCGCCTGCGAGAATCGCCAATGGCAACATCAGGAAAGTATGACCTTTGTGCCTTCAAAATCAAATTGGAATCTGACTTCTTCCAACCCGATTTCAGCCATTTTATATCGGAGGCGCTCTTTGTCGTTTGCGTAGAACATCAGGAAGCCGCCTCCACCCGCTCCAACCAACTTGCCACCTACGGCACCTGATTGCAAGGCTTTGGTGTAAGCAGTGTCTATGAATTCATTGCTCATGCCATTAGAGCGTGACTTCTTGTGCTCCCAATGCTCGTGCATTAGTTCACCAAATTTATGAGTGTCGTTCCTTAAGAGCGCTGCCTTGCTCCTTAGGCCCAAATCTTTCGTAAAATGAAGATTATCGATCATATTCGAATCGTGGGCGATTGACTTAACAACCTGATCCTTAAGAATCGAACTTGCCGAACGCGATATGCCTGTAAAAAACAAAACCAAATTATCTTCTAGATCATGAACCGTTTGCATGCTTAAATCGAGCGGAGAGGAAGATACAGAGCCATCCCTGTGAAAATTGAATTCCGTGATTCCACCATATGCCGCGATATATTGATCTTGTTTGCCAATTGGTTCTTTCAGTTTTTCAATCTCTATAGCACACGCTAATTCTGCAAGCTGTTGAGGATGAATATTTTTTCTGTAGTGGGAATAGAGAGCCTTAATCAAAGCCGTCGTGAAACTTCCACTTGAACCCAAGCCAGTTCCAGAGGGAATATCGGCAAGAGTCGTAATTTCGATTTGGGGTGTTTTCAAATTTAGTCCTACCAGGACTTCGCGTACAATCGGATGTTTTACGTCTATGGCTTTCTTTACCTGTTCAATCTCTGAATACTTAAGATAAATGCCTTCTCTGAAAGGTCTCATGACGGTCACATATACATAGCGATCAATCGCAGCAGCTAATAAAAATCCCTCATGCTCTTGATAATACGATGGGACATCCGTTCCACCACCACCTAGAGAAATCCTTAATGGACTCCGGGCAATTATCATCGATTTGTCCTTCTATAAATCTCACTAATTACGCGAAGTACTCCGAGTGATGAATCAAGGTTATCAGAATTATTCGAACCAGTCATCAGGTCATCAACAAACTCACCGATTTCTAGAGCCCATGATTTGTCCGGTTCCGGGTACGTCCAAGTTTCAGAGACAGGTGGACCCATTTCGGGGAGCATAGTATGAAGAGTTAAGGTTTCTACCCCATAACTGCGACCGAGTCCCGAAATGTCCAATTTTCCAATTTTTCCATAAACCTCAAGTGAAAACATGTTTTTCCATTCGGTGCATGAGGCTTGAAGAAATGCAATTTTCCCTTGTTTGCTCCTAAGAGAGATAAAGGCATTATCCTCCACTGGCATATCCCAAAAGTACGTAGGAGTCGCTGCATAATCAAGTTCGACCTTGCCAAGAAAACTAATCGAGAGATCGATTAGATGAGTTCCTTGATCGATCAACTCACCGCCACCAGATTTTGACTTATCTGCTCGCCATTCTTTTTCGTATCCGAGCCTGCCCCCGTGCCCGTATCGAGCACGTAAAAACATGACGTCACCGATAGAACCATCCAAAACGAACTTATATGCCTGCAAAAGAGCGGGATGATAGCGGTGGTTATATCCAACATGAACCTTCAAATTACTTCGACGCGCTAATTCGTAAACTTCCAGGAATTCAAATTCGTTAATTGCTCCAGGCTTCTCTACAAAGACATTTTTTTCAAATGCGAGGGCCTGTATCGTGAGAAGGGCAAGAGAGTCATGTCTAGTCGCGATAACGACGAAATTTAGATCTCGAATTGCCAATAATTCCGCGACAGATTTGTACGCTTTGGTATTGAACTCTGCAGCAAAACTCTCGGCGGAGGCGACGACAACATCAAAGCAACCCGCCAATTCGACCGTACTCGGAAGAGCAGCAGCCCTTTTTTTGCCAATGAGTCCACACCCGATGATCGCTGCCTTCATTTATAGGTCACCCCAAGATTGACCACGGTCACGTCCGGTAATACGCCGCAGCGTATAAAGATCTGACGAACCCAATTGTTGAAGATGACGTGGCCACTCCGACCAATTGTCCCACTCGGCGCTGATCAACTTCCCCGTAATTCCTACGCTTGATTCGCTCGCAAGAAAGTCGATCAATTTGATAGCTTGGACCGAAGTATCGGAATTGGCCTGTGCCTTTTCGCTGGATTTCACGAAGAGGTTGTCCCCGATACGTTCGCGACCCGCTTCTAACATTTGATCTAGTAACTGAGTCTTAAGCATTCCTGGAGCTATCGAGTTGAATGAGACTCCAGAGTCCTTGTATTCAAGTGCAAGCGTTTCAATAAATCGTACCGCAGCTGCCTTTGAAGCCGCGTAACTCGACATGCCGAAGAGTGGAGATGTAGCGCCACCCCCAGAGATATGTATGACACTACCTTTCCCACGCGAAAGCATTCCTGGTAATACCTTTTCAATTAAATTCATAGTTCCGTATAAATTTATGTTAAAAGCGGCTTTCCATTTTTCAGAGTCACTTTCAAGATATTTGTCTATTGGGCCTATGACACCGGCGTTACAGATGAGAACATCAACCACCACTTTAATTTCAATTAACTCTAAGAACATGTTATTTACTGCTGATTGATCTGAAACATCACAAGAGAACCCTAAAATTAGTTGATCTACAGCCGCAAGTTTTTTCAAGTGAACGATCGTGGCATCAATGACAGATTGGCTCCTGGCGCAAAATACTACTGAATTTCCATTTTTTACGAAATGTTCTGAAAGTTGCAAACCTAAACCTGTTGTCCCCCCACTAACAAAAATCGTACTTTTTCTGCTTGGCGTGCCCATCTTCAACCTTTTCCAATAGTTAAATATTTAGGATCATTCAGAAGTTGAGGATAGCGATCTAATAGAATGCGTGAAGGATCCAAAATCCAAAATGGTGCTTGTTCTGAAAGAGACATGAGAGATGGAATTTCGTTGTATGTTCTTAAACTTTTATTTACGACCAATATATCTATCCCGCGTAAAGATTCCATAATACTTTCTTCGCATACAATGAAAGGATCCACTTCACCTTTTATAACAAAGTTTTCCACGTAGCTTACTATGGCTTTCTTCGCAACCAAGTCTAGCATCACTCGATAAATTTCCGAACGCCGAAGAGTGTCCGTGAATTCAACATATGAAATTCCCCAGAAGCAAATTCGTAACCCATCTAATTCACTAGCTATTTTTTTTAGAGATCGAGAAATCCAAGCATTATTGTGCCGATTGGAAATAAGTAATGATGTAAAGATTGCTGGTTCATCTCTTATCGTCGATTGAAGATTAGAAAGAATGCGGACGTCTCTCGCCAAAGTGCCCCCGGCAAAACCCAAGCCAGGACTTAGATACGCCTTAAAGCCAATTCGTGGATCGGATTTCAATCCTATCTCTACTTCCTTAGGCATCAGCTCCCACCTTCTCGCAAATCTCAGATAACTCCCCCATGAAGGTTACACTAGTTGCCAGAAATGAATTAAGAGCGTGTTTTGTAACTTCCGCTGATTTACTGTGCATCCATACGATCGGGGCCTCAATACCGGTAAATGCTTTAGATATGACAGGATCTGATTTCCCATCGGTAGTTCCTACAACAATTCTTTCTGGGTGGAAGAATGAATCCAAAGCCTTGCCTAAGCGTAGGTTCTCAGGTTGGACCGTAATTCTTCCAGAATTTCCAAATCCAACCAGAATGTTTGTTATTACTTCAGATGAACCAACCGGAAGCTGAGAACTGACCATGACATGAGCTTCTTTATCTAGTTTTTCCGCGATCTGGCGAAATTCAGAAAATACATAGTCAACGTCAGCGTTATCCAGATCATCGACGGGTGTGTCATAAGCAAGTATGAAAAGTTCGACATTCGCTAAATCAGTTAATACGTCAGTAAATCTCAAATTTCTTTTTCTAATATTATTAAGCATGATCTCTTGTAATCCAGGCTCAAAAACACGTAATTCACCGTTCTGAAAACCCTCTATTGCCGCAAAATCCGGGTCATATGCGATAACTTCGTGTCCCAGTTCTGCTAAGCCAACCGCATACATAACTCCTAGATGCCATAGTCCACCAACGCCAATTTTCACTGATTTGTTGACCTTAAAATATCCATTGATTAGATTTCATAAACGAAACGGTATCTCTAACCGCTTCTTCGATGGAGTATCTTGGAGTCCACCCCAACGCTCTAATCTTCTTGGTATCGAGGTGAATAAGAGGGTTATCGCCAATCCAACCCCTTATTTCCGTGCCGAAAACTATTTCTGGGCTTAAACCCATTTCAGTAGTAATCCAACCAACGGAGTTTTTTACTTCACAATACCCGTCCACTCCTAGATTCAAAATATTCACTTTGTCGTGAGAATTTTCTAAAGCTTGGGATATCGCGGCGATGCAATCGGAGACATGTAAATAGGATTTCTTTTGATGTCCATTCCCAAGTACAGTTAAGTGATCTGGGTGATCCTTAAGCTGTTTATAGAAATCATAAACGTGGCCATGGGTATAACGGGGGCCAAGAATTGAAACAAATCGGAAGATCCATGCCTGCATTCCGAAGGATTCTGCATAGGCAGCAATCATTCCTTCACATGCCAGTTTTGAAGCTCCATATAAGGATGTTTGAACCGGAAAGGGCGCATCTTCCGGTGTAGGCACAACCTGGGCCTCACCATAAACAGATCCCGTGGACGAAAAAATGAATTTTTTAACTTTTGCTTTTCGAGCGGCTTCCAGAACTTTGTGAGTTACTAAGGTATTTTGTTCCAAATCCCGAGAAGGATGATCAGGTCCAAAACGTACATCCGCATTGGCAGCAAAGTGAAACACAGCATCCATTCCAGTGAATGCAATAGTTAAATCTAAACTTGAATTTAGGTCTTCTTCCAGAAAATTGAACTTAGGGTTATTGAGAGCGTCATTCAGAAACGCAATTCTTCCGGTACTCAGATTATCAATTCCAAGTACCTCAACTCCTTTACTCAATAAGAAATCAACGAGCGTGCTGCCGATAAAGCCTGCGGCCCCAGTGACAACAGCTCTACTGAGAATCTTATCAATCATCAAATCCAACCTTCCTTTCAACGATATACATGGGGCGATTTTTGACTTCATCATAAATTCTAGATATGTATTCGCCAACAAGCCCTATGGACAATAGCTGAACTCCCGCAAAAAAACTGATAAGAATTACTGTCGTTGATAAACCAGGGGTCAATGCAACACCAAATAACTTTTGTAACGCATACCCCGCACCAAGTAAGAAACTTAAGCCTGCAATTGCGCCTCCAAAGAGCGACATTAAATTTAAGGGTTTCGCCGAAAACCCCACCAATCCATTTACTCCAATTCGAAGCGAACCCAAATACCTATTATAATTTCCAATACCTGCATGGCGAGAATCACGGTCGTAAAGAATCCCAGTTTGGTTAAATCCCACATAAGCCACAAGACCTCTCAGGAACCCGTGCTTCTCATTTAATGCACAAATCTCATCGACAACTCTGCGTGACATGATCCTGAAGTCTCCGGTATTTCGTGGAATTTGGACTTCGCTAAGAGAGTTTATGACTGCGTAACCCACGTTAGCGAAAATTTTCTTTAGAAATGTCTCGCCATCTCGAGTCCTTCGAGTCGCGTACACCACGTCAAAACCCTCATTCATCTTTTTGCTCAACTCTAAGATGATCTCCGGTGGGTCTTGGAGATCTACATCTATAACTACAACTCGCCTTCCTGAAGAATAAGCGAGACCGGCCATGGTTGCAGCCGGTTGCCCAAATCGTCGTGACATTTTAATCAATTTAATATTTGAATAGTTCTTAGTAGATCCTACAATAACCTCCTCGGTCTTATCGGGACTTGGGTCGAGGACAAAAATAACTTCGGATTTTGGCGCTATCTTGGTGATTACTGGTGAAAGACGAGAGAGAAATGGCAAAATATTTGATTCTTCTTTGTATACAGGTATAACAATTGAAAGATCAATGACGCTATTGTTGAGCTTTACCATTTGTAAAGCCTATCAAGAAACCTAGACTTATAAAAGGGGAGTTCAGTATTTAGAATTGGATTATGACATAACCTTTCCAGTTCAAGAGGGGATTACAAATAGACAGTATAATTTTGCTTACTGGGCTTTTCTAAATATACAAATATTTAAGCTGGTGAAGAGGGAATGCAAAGTTGTTTTCATAATCACAAGGGCTTATCAAGTTAGAAGTTTGTAAATCATCCGACCTCGCCCTGCGTAATGTACTCAATTTTCAACAAATCAACCACCTGTCCCAAAGCGCAGTTCAAAGACATAGTGGCTACCCAATATGGTCCTGCAGCCCTAAACAATTCTTGACTTAGCCGATTCACTCTTTCCACATGTCGAATTCGGAAAGTTACAATTGCTAATAACTGTTGGGAAAACCGCTCTTGAGTATTGGCTTGTTAGGAAATACTTTATAGTTGTTGACGCGATCCGCACTCAATAATCATATTTTTAGATCGATAAGAATTGTGCTTCACAATGGGAAGAAAAGAGATTTAAACATTAGCTTGTTCCATCACCAGTGTCTAACACCAAATGAAATGCTCAATTCCGTAAGGCACTTTACAAATACTCCTGAGTTTTTAGACAAGCCAAAGTTCTAAACCGTAGGTGAGATCTGAAGATTTCCGAAAATTCTCCAAAAATGCCTATTCTAATCCTGCCTAAGCATTCAATTCTTTTTAGTTCGCTCTGGAAAAACTAATCTTACTCCAGCACAGATATCGTTAATAGCGACAAACAAGTTTTAGCAAGAATTAAGATGTTTGCTACCGAAAATTTGAAAGGACTTTCTTTAAATATTCGGAAAATAGAATGGAGCCACCTTGAGTTAAGTGAGCGTAGTCATGTGCAATTGGTTCATTTCGATTATTGAAATCACTCGAAAAGACTTTGCATTCTGAACCGTTGCAAGTTGCGGGAAGTAGAGGAACAAATTCCACCCCAGTTTCCTGTGATACTCTTGAAAGTATAGAATCGTAATTGTTAACAAGTGAATAATCTTGATTCTTAATCCGGGATTCGACGGAATAAGCAATGTGGGATTTCAGAATGACATCAGGAAGAGATGGATGCCATTGGGGTAGCCCTCCAAGAATTATTATCTTTGGTTTGTATGTTTGATTTTCAAGTGAGTCGATGGTCTTCTGAATATAAGCGTGAATTTGATCTTCGCTATATCCATAAAGGCTCCAGTCTGCTTCAAGCAATACGTATGCCGGTTTGATTAATTTTATTTTCAAGAATGCGTAGTTATTGATTTCTTCACATTTTGGCCTGTCGGGTCGATATACATTTATGAGAGGGGGACAGGCAGTTGAGGTGAATTGGTACAAATTTGTACCAAGAGACAGTAATCCAAAACTTAATGAGGCAGCGTGTGAGTCTCCAACGAGGGCCACTCGTTTTTGTTTGCTTCCACTTCCAAAACACTGTTTTGGAAATCCTGTAAATTTCCCATCTAATTCTTGAAAACAAGTAAAACGCCTCAAGACCGGCGAATCATCAAAACTGTCAAAACTTGAAATGTACGCTATCTGATTTCCAGACGGGACACTCTTATCAAGTTTCGCTAGACCAATTCCATCCAGCAAAAGAACTGACATAGAAAATGCAAGTCCAACGAAGAATATTTTATTCGATAACGTTTTTGAGGAACGTACTGGTTGTTCTATAAACTTATATATTAGATGTGAAATTAGTAGAATCGATAAGACGCTCGAAACCTTTCCTAGCGGTTTTTCGAAAAAAGTCGATGAGTAAGTAGCAATAACAATAAACGGTTAATGAACCAAATAAATGGTGTAACTCCTGAGTCCCAAATATTGAACACTCTTGTTTTGGGTCAAATAATTGAAGATTCTGTTGTTAGCTTGAAATAGAAGGAGCAAAGATGTGCCAAGGCAGATCAGGAGAGAACCTAGATTTGGAAAATAACCTTCGCTATTTTGAATGATGAGACTTACTACAATGAGCGCGAGTCCAACAATTGCGACGAACTCTCGCACCTTATACCTTTGCAAATTAGCGTACTTTATTACGACTCTGGCAGAAATAACTCCCAAAGCTAATTCCCAGGCTCGGCAAGGCAAGAGGTAAAACGAAAAGTTATTGTTATTTTTTGATTCCCAATAGGAATACCCAAGAAGGCCTATCGGGACGAGAAACAGAAACATGCTCGACGAGTAACTTGATTTTCTTTTGAATTTTACTAGCAAGACAATTAGCAATGAGAGACAGATGTAAAATTGTTCCTCTACGGATAATGACCATGTGTGGAGAAGTGGTGTCGGCTGCGAACTTGTAAAATAATTTATTGTTTTATAAAAATAAAAATTTGACATCGATAGAAGACTGCTTATGAGACTCCAGCCATACCTATTTCTTTCAGTAGGCGCGAATAGAAAGAATACTGAAATGGACGAGAGGAAAAGAACCGTAAAAAGTGAAGGTAGCAGACGTCTAGCTCTTCGAATATAAAATGAGGAAAGTGAAAATGTCTTCTTGCCCAGAGACGCATCTATCGATTTGGTTATAACAAATCCCGAGATAACAAAAAAACAATCAACACCAAGGTAGCCATGTTGGAAAGGTGTAAAGCGCAGATGAAAAAGAACAACCAAAATTACTGAGAAAGCGCGTAAAAAGGTAATGTCTTTACGCACTTGTCCTCAGTTTCCAGTTGATGTTGATATTATATATAGATGCTCATCCCAAGGGTTGGTTGAAGACATTTGCGGATATAGGTCCCCTGCCTAATATCTAGGCAGTTGTAGCGGGTTAACTTTATCAAACTATTTTGCATCTAGAGTGAAGTCTATAGACACAACATTCTTGGCAGATCTAGAAATCGTCGGCTGCCAAGGATAGGAACAAGATTCTTCCCTTCAGTCGTCAACCAAGTCAAGGATAATTTGCTCAGAATCTTCCCCCTCTCCTTCGCGATTTCTTGAATACGGCTGGGCTGGCGCATCACATCCCAAGTTTAGACCTTCGATACTTTATCATTGAATTACTTCAGCGAAGTTTAATCCAAGCGGTCGCGAGCAGATGGTTGAGTAATCGAGATTTCACCCGTTCGTAGAAATAGATCCACTTTTCACCTTCATTTACACATGGCTAGTGGCCTCTTTTGCCATTAGCCCAACTGCGAAATGATCGAACAACCTAAATTAATGTACCACTGTACCGACTCCGTAGTTGGCAACCCGAGGTAAAACTGAGATTGCTCACCCCCCCGGAATGTAAATGATGCAACAAGCAGCCCGCGACCGACCGCTCTCCGTCACAGCGCATTGCCCGCCTAGCGGCGGGTGAAAGAGATAACAATAATTTCTAATAATCCAAAGGCAGGGCTCCCCCCTCTGCAGAAAATAGATTGCACTTGATTGTCTATTTTCTACAAAGGGAAGCGAACGATTCAAAATTTATTTGCTCTGACAAGTAATTAGCTGGTCAACAGGACTGGGGTATGTAGATGACTCCGTTCTTATC
>CAIPYC010000145.1 GCA_903869185.1 uncultured cyanobacterium
CTTATCCCGAATTGACGTTATTTTAAAATTCTAGTTCTTAAAAATGACAAAATATCGAGTTTATTTGTTTTGTAATACATAATCATCTTCGGCTCAGTCAACAATTTGATTCCCTAAAAGGAAGCGCTGAATATCTTATCAGACATAGGTTAGACTCCAATTATCTGAATTATTTTTTTGCTCTAAAAACCGGATGGGACATTATTTTCAGTTCAAATCATGTGCTGAATATTCGTATTTTTTACCGTTGAGTAGATTTCTTTCGTGAGCATATTGCACAGCTTCGCGACGGGTACGCAACTGTAGCTTGTCTAGAATATATGAATGTGATTTTTTACCGTTTGAGTTTCAATACCAAGACGTTTGGCGATTTCTTTGTTAGATAGTCCCTGAGCAATCTCGTCAATAATTTCCAGTTCACGACCAGTTAAATTGACAGATCTTTGTGGTACGTTCGAGAAATAGGCACTGGTTAACTCAGTGACACGAGAAAAGAGCGAAGCTGCAATCTGAGGTGAACAGAACGATTCACCCTTGTAAACCGCTCTGATAGTTTCGACAAGATGGTCAAATGTGGCTTCTTTCAAAACATATCCAGCGGCTCCAGCCTCAATACATGGCATAATCACATCAATCAGATCAAGCACACCAATGACAATTATTTTGACTCCCAATGCCTCTTGACTCAACGTTCGCAGCATAGAAATCCCGTCGTCCTCGCCAGGCGAGCCAATATCCATGAGTACGACATCGGGGCGCAGTTCTTTGATTTTACTAAGAGCACTGCTATCACGGGCCTCGGCACCAATGACAGTTAAGTCTTTCTGCTCTTTCAGAAGGGAAACTAGTCCATCTCGTAGCAAGCGAATGCTGTCTACAATAAAAATCCGAATTGGGTTGTTCATATTAAATTTAGGTATTTAAGTCATTCAATTTGGAGTAACCACTCAGTCTGGAGTATCCGAAGTTGGCGGTAACCAGAAAAAAGAAAAACGAAAACAACAATGACATCTAAGCCTTGTTTTCTCAAGGTGAAAACATAGCCCCGAATGTTTTGGTGAGTTAGACGCTGCCCCTTACCCTACATGCGATAGATAGTTTACATAAACTACTTATATTCTCGGATTATTTTTACGTTATGGCTGTAATTTTAGTCGCAGCATAACGTGATTTAAATCACACTGATCGAATAGCGAAGAAGCACAGTGTGAAATTTGGCTGTAAGGGTGACATGCGGGTAGCTCTCTTATCTCTCTGATAATAGAAGAGCTTTTGTGGAAGAAGTCGCCCGAAGGGTGGAGATGATGATATTAATAGTTCACTTTCTAGCTTGAAGATATGCATTGATTCCAAGATTTGGGGAACAAATAGAACGCTACTGGATTAATGACATTAACTTTGATTTGTATTGTTTTTGGCTATATGCTAAAACAGAGATCAAACTGATTACCGCCTAGTAGACTATCCTTTTTTCAATTGAGTCCTTAATGAGGCTACTAACTGACGTGCGAAAGCAGAAATAGCCTCATACTTGTTTTCGTAACGCTGCAACGCTCTTTGACGAAAAATCTGTTCATTAGGATTGTTTGCTACTACTGCCAATTGTTCATAACCTGGATAGTAGCGACAGAACGTGAAAAGTCCGTTATTATCCAGTAACCATTGGCTATAAACGCCCTCTTTACGTGGAAAAAAGTTTTCCGAGGCATTACGAGAAATGATTTCACGAGGATATTTCAAAATATCCACAAAACTATCAATAGCTACAGGCTGAATGCGGCCAATCAAGCGAGTTGTCATATTCTGTAGGATTTTTGATCCCGCTTTAGACTTGGCAATGGTATCGGGATCTTGAATGGATAAGATGACCCTTATTCCGGCTTTTGCTCCATTGGCGCAAATTCTCCCTACTAGGTCCGCAATTTGGTCAAATTCAAAGAGAATGGGCGCTTCATCAATAAAGAAAATGGAAGCAGGATGACTGAGCGCTCTGCGTAAGGCTGCTGAATAGGCACTTAGAGAGAGAATTGCAGCATCTTCGCTATCGGAAAGATTGCGCAAAGCAAAGACTAACAATGAGGCATCAGTGGCAAAACTAGAGGGAGAAGAAATCGCTTTACCCACACGACTAGATAGCCAAAAACGCAGGCGTATCTCAATAAAATTGAGTGCCTCTTCGACTTTACCACTTATAGATTCGAGTAATAAATGCTCTATAGAACAAAAAGGAAGAAAGTCTTTGAGTGTTGGTGTATTTTGCCATGCTGCACTACCAAATCCCCCTAAGGTGGACTCTTGATAGCGGTTTTTTATATTTTCATCTTCAAAGAAAGCTCTTAAAGCCAGGTTTAGTAGAGATCGCACTGTTTGTGACATTAATTTATCTTCACCAGTTGACCCTAAAACCATTGTCATTAAGGCTGTTTCTAAAAAAGCAGTATAATCAACCAACCTATCTTTCTTTTGTTCTGGGCTAAGTAATCTTAAATCAGGTTGCTCAAAAAGATTATTTGTCTGTTTAGAAATATCAAAATAAGCCCCATGATCTTCAATGAATTCTGTATAGTCGGTGAAGGTGGAAGTACCGTCTGGCTTAGGGAAGTCCAGCGCCACTATAGGAATTCCATGCGCCAAGGCTTGAGTTAAAATTCCCGATACCAATACAGACTTACCGGCTCGGGTTGTCGCAAAAAGCGCTAAATTTTTATGTTGATTGAATAAGTCTATATGAACAGGAGATCCACCTTCTTCGGCAATCAATTCAAAACCTTGCTCATCCCCTACGCTTGTAAAGACTAATGGCATTAACCCAGGAACTTCACTAGTTAAATATAAATGGCGACGATTGAAGGGTTTTGTTAATAATCCTTCCCAGACAACAGGTAAAGTTTGTAGCCAAATTTTCCAAGCATATTCAGTTTCTCTAATAACTTGGGCTGGCCTCTGAAAACTTCTTTCAATATATCTTGTTGCGCGATCTAATTCCTCTAAATTAGATCGATAAACCAGAATAGCTATTCCAGTATAAATTGGCACAGCACCTTCATATAATTCTTCTTGTGCAGCTAACGATTTTCTCAATTTTATTTGAGCATTAACATCTATTGTTTTATTTTTTTCTTGTGCTATCAATGCTGTAACATTCGACTGTTTCAGTACCCGTTGCAAGGTGGTTTTTACTAATGCTGGATTGGCAGGAGTTAAATCACAAAAAATCTCAGTATCATTTACAGATTCTCGTGAAAGAAATTCCCACAAATATCTTAATTGAGAGAATTTATCTGACCAGCCACCTGGCTTTTCCAGAAATGTAAGTACTCCAATATATTGATTTTTTAAATATACCCAGCGACGATCAGCGCAGGGGACTTCAGTTTCCATCAACAGTGTTGTACTATGAATGTTTTCAATCAGTAATCTGCTGCTGCCCAAAGTTGAATTGACTTGCTCATGTATGCCATTTTCATCTAAGGTAATTAATTGAGGAATCTCGATAGGAGGAGTATTATTAAATCTTTTCCATAGATCTCCCCATAGTTCTGAGGCGGTCAAAGGTTTGATATTCAAACCCATTTTATTTGATAATATTTGTTCCCAAGAGCAGAATCCTTCTTTATAGGAATTAAATATTAAAGTTTCAAGTCGTTGATTTTCTAAATCTGTAAGTTGACCCTTAAATTTTGATAGCCATAATTCAATTTTTGTCAATGTATTTTCAATCCAATCATCAGAATTTTTAGAATCCGGCTCAATAGTATATGTAACATAAATTTTTAGAGATTTTAGATTGCGAACACCAGATAGATTCAATTCCCTAGATCTGGCCCTTTCAGACATTAATAAGTACTTTATGTCTCTAGATGAGGTTTTGTTACTCAAAGATATCAATTCTTTTTGACGTTCTTTATCTGAACGAAAAGATTTCAAATGCAGGGTCAATCTTTCTCCACTAGGTATATCTTTTAACCCAGCTTCAAGATTATTAAAAGTTGTATCTATCTGTTCAGAAGTCAAGGTAGTGTGAATACCCTCACACTCGAAACCAAAAACAAAGCAAAATCGATCTTTCTGGGTTCCCTTACTTAAAATATATGCTCCAATGTCCCGACCATGCAGGGAGATATTTAGCATAGTTGATAAGTGTAAAGAATCTTCAAATGGAGTTAGTCTAGTGCGACTTCCTGCAATATTGTTGATGTTTTGTTTGCCGATCTTGTGTTTCATGGCGTAACTTTCTATTGACTTGGTAAGTCTATTAATATTAAAATTATTAAAATCACAACAAAAAAATAGTTAACCTATAATTAATTAGAGCTCAGTGATTAAGATAAAATCTCACCAATGTCTAGACATGCTTAGAAAATATTTTCATTTCAGAAACCTTCCGAGATTCTCAGTTAATAAGTCACAGAAACTAATTATAACGCAGCATAAGTTTATATACCAATGGAAGTATTTAGCAGTAGTTCCTTGTGTAATTTTCTTAGGTGTTATTTTTTCTAATAGTCCCACATTATTTGTAAGCCTATTAATGAGTGTTTTGATGGTCACTCTTATCCAACAATTTGGAAAAAAGGCGGGTCTACCCTACCAGTGGCTGCTGTTAATACAGTTTTTGGCAGTTGTAGGTATATTCAGTGGGTTCTGGCTAGACTATTTTGCCGATCCTGCTCAAGCACAGTTTTTTAAGAAAGCTGAAGATTTCTTTCAAAACAATCTGACCCAAGGATCCTCAACCAATGAAAACACCAGATCGGCCATTAGTTTAGTTTTTAATGTTTTAAGGGCTATTTATCTACTCTATATTGCTGGTTCTCTAATTGGTGTCATTAACGCAGTTCGCAAAGATGAAGAATGGCAAAGTGTCGCTAAAACCCCATTATTAGTAGTGCTGGCTGTCACGATCGCCGACGTGCTAACTAGTTATATTGTTGGCGATACTAGCACCAAATAAATATGATCAAAGAAAGAGAGCCTGAATTTCGTCCGGTCAATCAAATCTTGGGCGCTCAGCCATCCTTGGGACCCATCCCCGCTCATCAAATATTACCTTGGGCAATCATAGCTCTCGTTGTCTACTTTGTTGTCAATGGTATTTTTGGTGGACTCTTCTCCAATGATTTTCAAAAATGGTTATGGACAGGACTCTTAACAATATGGGGAATAGGAACTTGGTGGATCTTAACAGGGGATAAGAGCTGGTACTTTTTAAGTAAATTCATTGCTGTCCCTAAATGGACAAGAGGATTTGCCCGTTATCAAAGCTGGCGATTATAAAAAAAATACTTCCCATGATAAAAAGATGAGAAGTATTTCAAAACAGAAAAAGTATTAGCAATTAGCTAGGGTTAACTTGAATGATAGCCATCATTCCGTTGTCCTCATGACCGAGAATATGACAGTGATAAACAAAATCACCGGCGATGTTTCCTTTGAAATTTATCTTGAAAGTTACACTAGGATATGGATCGCTAGCCTTACCAGACCAATAGGGTATTAGGATAGAGTCTTGATATTTCCTGCCATTAAGCGGTCCTACTGGGACTCCATTTTGGGCCGTTACAAGAAAATGAGACTGGTGGATATGGAATATGTGGTCTTCCTGTGATCTGTTTTCAACAGTCCATTGCTCAACTGAACCCTGAGTGGTTGTAATTGAAGGTGGGTTAGCCGTATTGAATAGTACTGGTGTAGCTCCATCGACGGTAATATAAAAGTTGGTGGGACTAGCCGGATTAGTTGGATCCGAGAGAATTTCAGAGAAATAAAGCTTACGTTTGGTAGTAACAACAGCAGTTGATAGTCCAGCAAATCTTTGAGGGCCTACAGCAACATTAGGGTTCATATTTGGCATGGACACAGGTGGACTTTGGGCGTAGGCATTTGCTTGAATCACTGCCAGTGGGCGAGTTGGATCATTGTCTCCAACCGGTCCTGTATCGACATTATTGGTGCGAAGTATAGCGCTTTTAACATTCATACCAGGACCAATGATAATGAATTCGGCCCGATTAGCTGGACCTAAAAGAATGTGTTTTTGGGTAATAGTACTTCCTTGTTGGGTACCATCTTGGGAATTGATACCAACTCCATCTAGGGCAACAACTTGAAGTGGCTGGGCAACTCCATCGTAATCCAACTCAATATCTAGAATAGTATCAGCTGAAGCATTTGCCACACGCCAGAACTGTTTTTCCAATGGTTTCATTGGTACTACTACTGGAGGGTAATTTGGATAGGGTACAGGAGTGTAGTTTAGAGATAAGTCCCATGATGGTACAGCTCCACCTGGGGTTGGATTACCAGGTACAAGATTATCTCTAAATATCATCACTTGTTGCGGTAATCCGGCAATGGCTGGATTAACCTGTTCGAGCCCATCGACGATCAATGCGCCAGAAGATCCCCCAAGTACAGCCGACTCGCTGTTGCCGTGAATATGAGGATGATACCATAGCAGACCTGAAGGCTGGTCTGGAGGAATGTTTATTTCATACCTAAATGTCTGCCCAGAATTAATCAAAGTTGTGATCACTTCATCTTGATGACAAACAGGACTTCCTACTGTTCCATGATTGTGAATGTTAACAGAAGTGCTATCCTGCGTAACCCCAGGGGAACAATTTGGTACCGATCCTGAGGTGGACATACCATTCATTCCCGGCATTGGAACCATTCCTCGATAGCGAGTGCGTCCTCCCGGACTTGTTGACAAGCTAAGGCTAGGAGCCACGCCACTTGGTACAAGATTTAGGACATTCAAAATCAGTTTATCTCCCGGCTTAACATGAAGAGTAGGAGATTGATTGCCCTTATCATCAGTAAAACAGTAGAGTACGTTGTTGGCAGCATCAACTCTGGTTTGATACTTAAAATTGACCATTAAGGCACCTGAGGAGCTAAATAGATCTTTAGGTTGAATCAAGGTGCTACCAGGAGTATAGCGGGGACAGACTTGGTTTGCAGATGAGGCCGCAAAAACCCGATTTACAGAAACAAGAATAGCAAGAGTTGCTATAAGCAAAAAAAACTTCGACGACC
>CAIPYC010000146.1 GCA_903869185.1 uncultured cyanobacterium
CTCCAGACCTCAACAAGATGAGAAATGTTGGTCTTGGCTCAAAAGCCGCATCCGTCATTCTCTAGACACATTTGATTGTCTTCGAGATGCTATGGAATACGTCTTGAATCTTGCGTCCTAATTGCTCTGGCAATTGCTATATCTAACCAAGCATTTTACATGGAGCTTGAGCCGAGAGAAAAACTGTTAGTCTTTTATTATGGCTTTTTAGAAGACCGTTGATCAAATCAAAGGAGATAAATGTGAAGAAAAAAAATAAACAACAATCATCCTTGAGCAGTTCAGAAGAATTATTGGAATTGGCAGTCCAATACGGCGCACAGGAAGCGGAAGTATATAGGGTTCAGTCTGAATCTTATTCTGTATCCTTTCAATCAAACCGGCTTAAACAAATAGAATCAGCTGAGTCCCAGGGCACTGCTCTTCGCCTTTGGCAGGATGATTCGCCTGGGGTTGCAGTAGCCTATGGTGAATTTGAACCTAAGCTATTGGTAGAAAAAGCTCTTAATTTATCCCGGCTTAACCCTGCAGAAGAAATAGAAATAACACAAGGACGCATAGAAGATCTCTCTCTATCTGCTAAAGCGGAGTTTGATAACCAAACATTTCTAGAAGAGGGGAAAAAATCAATTGAAGCTATATTGCACTATTACCCTGATGTAATCTGTAGCGCCAATTTGGATTGGGGAGAAGAGAAAACCCGTTTAGTCAATTCTCGTGGACTAGATTGCCAATACAGTGATTATTCCTTTAGTTTGATGCTGGGAGCTGAATGGGTACGCTCGGATGATTTTTTAGGAATCTATGATGGGGAATCAGCACATCATCTACCAAAAGCTCAACCTATCGTTGATAAAATTCTCAAATCTCTGGCATGGTCTAAACGCAACGTATGTGCTCCTAATGGAAAAATCCCGATTCTTTTCTCATCAAATGCTGCTACGATGCTTTGGGGAACGGTAGTAAGCGCACTCAATGCCAAATATGTATTAGAAGATTCTTCTCCGTGGAGTGATTCTTTATTAGAAGAAGTGGTCTCGCCCAAACTAAGACTCTGGCAAGACCCAACTTTAGAACAAGCCTGGTGCCCCTTTGATGATGAAGGATTACCTACTAAAACTGTAGAATTTATTAGCCAAGGTGTATTGCAAAATTTTTACAGTGATCTAAAAAGAGCCAAACAACTCAAAATCACAAGCAGTGGTAATGGTTTTCGATCAAGTCTGGGCTCTTATCCGAGTCCGGACTTAGTTAATTTAATTGTCGAAGGTGGTTCCTCAAATCTTGAACAGTTGATCAGTGGGCTAGATTGCGCTATTTTGGTAGAACAAGTATTAGGACAAGAGCCAGACATTTCTGGTGATTTTTCTCTCAACATTGACCTAGGTTACTACATTGAGCAGGGACAGATCAAAGGCAGGATTAAGGATACTATGATAGCCGGCAATGTATATACCGCACTAAAGGAGGTGATTGCCTTGGGTAATGACAACAGATGGATTGGTTCTTGTTATACTCCATCTCTTATTGTCGATAGTCTATCCGTGATCGGATGAACTAGTTATATTGTAATGACTTCGTTATTTAAATAGATTTATGAAAAAGCTAGGCTTAATTGCAATGGCTCTAATGTCATTTTGGACAGACACTTTGGTAGTCAACGCTCAAAGTCAAAAAACAGGCAGAGATATAGAACTGCAGATTGGCATAATACAAAAATTCGGTCAAGAGAGAAAAGATCACCTGATCATCAAGAGCAATAGTAAACAACCGCTGACAATCAGAATCAATAAGGATGCTCCCTTGAATGTATCTGAACTTGATATCACAATAGTACAAAAAAAACTCAAGGAACCGGTTATTGAAGAAAAAGTCATTTTAGGAGACTACTCTACTTATGAGTCAGCCGAAGATAATGCCAAGAAATGGAAAGCAAGGGGAGTAGTAGCAGAAATAGCTCAGCCAGAGCGTTGGGAAGTTTGGGCCAAAAGGTCTTTATATTCTACAGCCCAACTACGTAGAGCTCTATTGAAACAAATTCAATCAGCAGGTTACGGGCAGCCTATCTTGAGCAGTCAAATCCTCAAAAGTCAAAACCTACTCTCAATCAAGCTTGGTGACAAGATTGTGGAAGATAATCAAATAGAGATCACAGATAAAAGCTCTCTTTTTCAGGTCACAGAAAAAAATAAAAAACTAACGCGAATCTATCCTGGTAGTTTAGTTCTTCAACCAAATGCTTACAATAGCTACACCCTTGTCAATCGGGTGTCACTGGAAGTCTACCTCAGGGGTGTGGTCCCAAACGAGATAGGAGCCAATGCTCCCTTTAGTGCGCTCAAGGCTCAAGTGATTCTTGCTAGAACGTATGCACTAAGAAACCTCAGAAGATTTCAGATTGATAATTATCAACTTTGTGCCACCGTCCATTGTCAGGTTTATTTTGGGCTTTCAGGGACCTCACCAGAAGCCGATCGGGCGATTGTTGCTACTAGAAGGCAGGTCCTTACCTACCATCGAGAATTAGTAGATGCTCTATATTACGATATGAGCGGCGGTGTGACAGCAAATTTCCGTGATATCTGGAATGGATTGGATAAAGTCTATCTTAAATCGTTGATTGATTCATCTAAACCAATATGGGATCTAACGAAATATCCATTAAATGATGAGAAAAC
>CAIPYC010000147.1 GCA_903869185.1 uncultured cyanobacterium
TATCATCACTTTTTTGATGAGTCTTGATCCCAATATATTTGGCAATGTTCAGGCTGATCCCAATCAACAAAGACTGTTGAACGGATTGATCACCCTGATTTTATTTCTCACTCTGCTTTTTGCCAACTTTGCCGAAGCCGTGGCCGAAGGACGAGGAAAGGCTCAGGCTGATTCCCTGCGAGCAACCCGCTCTGATACCCCCGCTAGGCTCGTCTTATCCAACGGACAAACTCAGGAGGTCAGTTCAACCCAGCTGAAAAAAGGCAATGAGATCAAGGTAATAGCCGGGGATATGATTCCCGCAGATGCTGAGGTAATTCAGGGCTTGGCCTCTGTGGATGAATCGGCCATCACGGGTGAATCAGCGCCTGTCCTCAAGCAGCCTGGTACGGATATCATGAGTTCGGTAACCGGAGGAACCAGAATCATTTCCGATGAATTGATCCTGCGGGTCACCTCAGATCCTGGTCAGGGTTTTATCGATCGCATGATTGCCCTGGTTGAAGGGGCCGAGCGCACCAAAACGCCTAATGAAATTGCCCTAACAGTACTACTGACGGTTCTAACCCTAGTTTTCTTGATCGCAGTCTCAACGATGCCCCCACTAGCTAACTATGTCAAGTCACCGGTTAGTGTTGCTATTTTGATTTCACTCCTAGTAGCCTTGATTCCAACTACCATCGGCGGACTATTGAGCGCGATTGGGATAGCCGGGATGGATAGGGTAGCCAAATTCAATGTGATTGCCACCTCGGGCCGGGCTGTTGAGGCCTGCGGGGATATCAATACCTTGGTTTTAGATAAAACAGGTACAATCACCTTGGGCAATCGCCTGGCTGATGAATTTATCCCCGTCTCCGGTTATACGGTAGAAGATCTCGCTCGGGTCTCCTTGGCAGCGAGCATCTTTGATGAAACTCCTGAGGGAAGATCGATCATAACCCTGGCTAAGCTCAATCAGGCTAAGGTCGATTTTGATATCAAAGAGGCTTCCGGGGTAGAGTTTTCAGCCAAAACCCGAATGAGTGGAACCAATCTGCCCAATGGCAGTGAAATTCGCAAAGGAGCTGTTGATTCCATTAAAGGCTTTGTCAGGATGCGAGGTGGTCAGATCCCCAGCGATCTCGACCTAGCATTTGAACGGATATCCCGACTGGGAGGAACTCCTTTGGCTGTCTGTCGGGATGATACAGTTTACGGGGTGATCTACCTCAAAGATATAGTTAAACCAGGATTGAAGGAGCGTTTTGATCAGTTGCGTCGCATGGGAGTCAAGACGATCATGTTGACTGGAGATAACAGGATCACCGCTTCGGTGATAGCCCAAGAAGCCGGGGTGGATGAATTTATCGCTGAGGCAACACCTGAAGATAAGATCGATGTTATTCGTAAGGAACAGTCGCAAGGTAAGCTAGTGGCAATGACCGGAGATGGAACCAATGATGCCCCTGCCCTGGCTCAGGCCAATGTCGGGGTGGCCATGAATTCTGGTACGCAAGCGGCTAAAGAAGCGGCCAATATGGTCGATCTAGATTCAGATCCCACCAAACTAATCGATCTAGTCTCGATTGGCAAACAGCTCCTGATAACCAGAGGCGCGTTGACTACCTTTTCTATAGCCAACGATATTGCCAAGTACTTTGCCATCATTCCGACTATTTTTGCTCAAGCCGGTATTGGCCCGCTCAATGTTATGCATCTCAAGAGCCCCCAATCGGCAATCATCTCGGCTTTGATCTACAATGCCCTGATCATTCCTGCCTTGATCCCACTTGCCCTCAAAGGCGTCAAGTTTCGTCCTCTTAGCGCCGATCAACTTCTTACTCGCAATATTATGATTTTTGGAGTAGGCGGGGTGATTGCTCCATTTATTGCCATAAAGGCGATTGACATGATTATCCCATTCAAATAGCTATCTTCTAATCACTATGACTTTTAACACAACTGCAATTTGGGTTGCTGCTTTGATTCTTCTGACCATCGCTCTTGGCATCTATCTATTCTTTGTTATGTTCTATCCGGAGAAATTTTAATGAGTCTTTCTCGTGAGGTTGGTAGAGCCCTAAGATCTACCTTGGTTCTTTCAGTACTACTTGGACTGATCTATCCTCTGGCTATGGTTGCTTTTGCCCAGGTTGCCTTTCCCTATCAGGCCAATGGTAGTCTTCTCAAAAATGCTCAAGGAAAGGTGATAGGTTCAGAATTGATTGGTCAGCCCTTTACTTCTGATAAATACTTCAACAGCCGTCCCAGCGCGATCAACTATAGTACGGCAAGTCCAGGCAAGGATAAAGATAAAATATTGAGTACTGGCATATCCGGTGGAAGTAACCTGGCTCCCAGTAACCCCGATCTGCTAAAAGAGATTCAAAAACAAATCGAGAGCCTTGGAGATCTCAAGCCTACTACTGATTTGGTTTATTCTTCCGGTTCTGGACTCGATCCCCATATCTCACTTCAATCGGCCGCGCTTCAAATAGCAAGGGTTGCCCAATATCGAGGACTCCAGCCTTCTGAGCTTGAAAAACTGGTGCAACAGAATACTGATGGTCGCTTTCTCGGTATTTTCGGCGAACCTGGAGTCAATGTTTTAAAACTCAATTTGGACTTGGATTCCCTTAAAGAATAAGTACAAAATTCTTGGACTGGTCAACCAGAGAAATATCGGCGATTGAATGCTAGAATATTTAACTCTAGCAAATTGTTCTCATCTAGTAAAACATGTTAAGAGCCGGAATCGTCGGACTGCCCAACGTAGGTAAATCAACACTCTTCAATGCTCTAGTTGCTAATGCCAAGGCAGAGGCTGCCAATTTTCCATTTTGTACTATTGAGCCCAACGTTGGGGTTGTCTCAGTTCCAGATGAACGTCTGGATACATTGGCCAAACTGAATAACTCCAAACAGATAGTTCCAACTAGAATTGAGTTTGTCGATATTGCTGGCCTTGTAAAAGGTGCCAGCCAAGGAGAAGGACTGGGCAATCAGTTCTTGGCCAATATCCGGGAAGTAGATGCAATAGTACAGGTGGTGCGCTGTTTTGACAATGATGACATTATCCATGTGGCAGGTTCTGTTGATCCTCTCAGAGATATAGAAATTATTAATTTGGAATTGGCCTTGGCGGATCTGGGCCAGGTTGAACGCAGACTAGAGCGAATTCGCAAACAAGCCCGCACAAATAAAGATGCCCAGCTTGAGGTAGATGCCCTAGATAAAGTAGCAAAAACTCTCAATTTGGGACAAAGCGCCCGCTCGGTTACACTCACCGATGAAGAGGAGATATTGGTCAAACCCTTAAACCTTTTGACTGCCAAACCCATAATCTACGCAGCTAATGTCTCTGAAGACGAACTCTCTACTGGCAATAATTGGGTAGAGCAAGTTAGAGAGATAGCCCAAAAAGAAGGGGCAAAATTGGTGACCATATCGGCTCAGGTAGAATCAGAATTGATAGACTTATCAACCGAAGAGAGAAAAGACTTTCTGGATTCTTTGGGAGTAACCGAAGGTGGTCTCAAATCCTTGATCGCCGCTACCTATGAAATTTTAGGACTTAGAACCTATCTGACCACCGGACCTGAAGAAACCAGAGCCTGGACTATTATTGCTGGAATGAAAGCGCCCCAGGCAGCAGGAATCATCCATACCGACTTTGAAAGAGGCTTTATCCGAGCTGAGACTATCTCTTTTAATGACTTGGTGAAAGCCGGCACTATGGTCGCAGCAAAAGAAAAAGGACTAGTACGCAGTGAGGGAAAAGAATATGTAATGCAAGAAGGAGATATAGTAGTCTTTCGCTTTAATGTCTAGAAACAGAATTCTGTGGTTGGCCAGGCATGGACATAGACTCGATTTTATCAATACCGAATGGTTCAATCTAGCCTATCACCGATACGATCCTCCCTTGTCGGATTTGGGATGGCAACAAGCCAATACTTTAGCTGATTGTCTCGTGCAAAAAAATATACAACATATTTTTGCTTCCCCGTTTTTAAGATGTATACAGACTGCTCATCCCGTTGCCCAGAAAATAGATCTACCAATCCAGATTGAACCCAATCTAGGGGAATGGCTCAATGCAGATTGGATCAGAGAAATACCCACTCTCTACAGTCAAACTACCCTTAAGGGTATCTATCCCTTGGTAGATTGGAAAGGTGATTTCTTTTACAATCCCACCTATCCCGAAACACTGGAACAGGCTCAATTTAGGATTCATAGTACCATAATTGATTTGCTTGAGAAATATTGCGAGGATATTCTCATAGTAGGGCATAGTATCACTTTAAGCAGTAGCCTTAAATCGCTCGTCAAACAAGAGGAAGAGATTCCTACCCCGTTTGGTTGTTTATTGGAATTGGTATTGGAAAGGTAGAAAAAACCGAAAGCATTATCCTCTCTAAGTTCACTAGAATATGATCATACGAGCGCAAATCAAGTTAGTAAGGTTTAAACTGCAAGTTTATGGACTTTGATCCTGTCTTAATGTTATCAATCGAACGTCTAGGCTATCAAGTATCAGTGGGTGATGTAGCTGCCAATGCTGGACTGGAAATAAATCAGGTTCAAAAAGGACTCTTGGCATTAGCAAGTCAAACCCAGGGTGATTTGCTGGTCTCAGAAACTGGGGATATCATTTATAAATTCCCTCACAATTTTCGCTCAATTCTCACTAACCGCTATTGGCAACTCAGATTTAAAGAATCGCTCAGGGCAATCTGGAAAGTACTTTTTTACTTAATTAGAATATCTTTTGGTATAGTCTTGATCCTCTCTATTGCCCTGATGTCGATTGCAATTGTCCTGATCATGATTGCTGCCAGCTCAACACAAAATAATGATAATAATGGTTCTTTTGGTGGCGGGGAAGGTGGTTCTTTTGTTTTTTTGGGGAATCCATTCGAGAGCCTTTGGTTATTTGAACCCAACAACAACAGAGAAAGTACCAAACCAAAAGAAATGAACTTTCTTGAGTCTGTATTTTCTTTTCTCTTTGGAGATGGCAATCCCAATAACGATATTGAGCAAAAACGCTGGAATACCATAGCTACTCTAATTCGCAATAATCGAGGTTCTGTGATTGCCCAGCAGTTGGCTCCCTATCTAGATAATGTCCAAGACATAGAAAGTGATAGCTATGTAATTCCTGTTTTAAGTAAATTCAATGGTTATCCTGAAGTTTCCACTGCTGGTGAGATTATCTATCATTTTCCAGAACTTCAGATTACCACCAAAAACCATAATCAATCGGCTATTAGTGATTACCTAGAAGAATCGAAGTGGAAATTTACCAAAGCCAGCGGTGAACAAGTTACCCTCTCTGTAGGTTTAGGATCTCTCAATGTGGCACTAGCTTTCATATTGGGATCCCTGCTCAAGGGAAGTGCGGCGGTAAAATTGGGGGCATTCATTTTATTTATCGCCTCAATCTACCATGGCTTGATATTCTATGCAGCAGCATTCTTTGCAATCCCTCTTATGCGTTACTATGTTCTAACAAGTCGCAACAAAAAGCTAGAAAAACGCAACGCTCAACGTCAGAAGCTATCTGATTGGCTGACCCAAAACCTCGAAAAGCTCCAGGGTAAATTACTTTATGCCAGTCAATACGGACAAGAAAAGGTAATCAAGGCTGAAGATATCACCTACTCTACAGAGAAAGATCTTCTGGCGCAACAGATTGAGCAGTCAGAACAGATCGATCAGCAATGGCAAAAGAGATTAAACCAATCATGAAAATTTGGCGGTAAAAATCTGGGGTGTTTGTTTTTCCATTTGCTTTTCCACAGCATCTCTATAGGTATCTACAACATGATTAGGCATTATGTCTCCTTGAGGAGATAGAAATGACCATTGTTGTCCAACATGCAAAAAGGTACCGAGACCTTTGGTAGGAGGTACAAGAGTAAAAGTATCACAGAGATTGGCTATACGATAGCTATTGGGGATCATTTTAGAATGCAGCTTAGCAAAAGTGGCATCTCCTACCCTCGGACTAGCATAGGTATAAAGATTCAGATTGGGACGCAATTTTGGTGCATTTAAAGCTAAATCAAGGGCGCACAGAACCGCCAAAGATGCCCCCAGACTATGTCCAGTGATATAGCAAGGCAAAGATGGGTCCAATTTCAGGGCAATTTCACGCGGCAATGGTTTGACAATTTTAAGATAGTTTCTAATAAAACCTTCATGGACTTTGCCAAAATATTGACGTGAGCGAGGATCTGTATAGGGCATTGAAATGGCAGCTAGATTGTTAACCCATTCACTACCAGTTTGGGTACCACGAAAGACAATGATATTGTGCTCAGATGAAGAAAGAACAAAGCCCAAATAGACTGGTATTTCCCTGCGTACCTTGACCGCCTGATTGATTGTGCTATTGATCAGGGACTTTCCCATCTCATTAAAGCTTTCTTCTAGCGGATCATCGGCAATCCATCTAGGATCTGGGATATTGAGCTCTACCTTTTGAGAAGTCGCCATTTCCTTGCCTTGAAAAGAAGCAATCTGTTTATAGCCCGCCAGGGCATTACTATAAGCTAGCAGTTTGCTGATTGAACCATCATAACTAGGGATAACCTTACCAGTTAGATACTGCTGGGTGGCAATTTTAGAGCATTGGATGAGTAGTTTAGAGATTTGGCGATTGTATGGGGTAACAGGTTGAGTTAACTTGGTCTCTTTAATGAGAATCTGCCCCTGATAAATCTTCTTGGCATCAGAATTAAAAGTTGCCTCTAACAACTGATTTGGATCTTCATTGAGTTGAGATTCTGCTAAAGATCGCAAATGAGCTTGATATCTATTGGTACTGTAGTCCCTCGCCAGGGTTGCAGCAACACCCAGACCCAAGCCGCCTAGTAGAAGTTGACGACGGTTAACTTTAACAACTCTACCCATCTTAGCCCCCTAAGTACGCTTCTAAAACTTTGCTGTTATTTTGGATTTCGGCCGGCTTACCATCAGCTAAATTGGTACCCTCTGCCATCACCCATACGTGATCGCATAAAGACATAATCACTTCCATGTTGTGTTCTATTATCAAAAAGGAAATTCCTTGGCGATTCCAATTAATGATATGCTCACTTATCTGAGAAATCAGACTTGGATTGACCCCTGCGGCTGGCTCATCTAAAAGTATCAGTTTGGGGGAAGTCATCAGAGCCCTGCCCATTTCAAGAAGTTTGCGTTGTCCTCCTGAGAGCACGCCAGCATAGTCGTTGAACTTGTTAGCCAATCCAATATCCTCCAATATACTCATTGCCCGTTCCTTATTTTCCCTCTCTTGGCGACGAATTTCGCTTCCCTTGAACCAAACCCGCAAGAAATCTTCACCAAATTGCTTAGGTGCCGCTACGAGCATGTTCTCCATAACCGAGAGACGAGAGAGAACCTTGGCTACCTGAAAAGTCCTTATGCAGCCTGCTCTTGAGACTTGGTAGGAATTTAGGTGGTCGATTCTTTGTTTGGAGAAAGTCACTTTACCGAGATCCGGTTCAATGAACTTGGAAATCAGGTTAAAAAGAGTAGTTTTGCCAGCACCATTGGGACCAATCAGTCCTGTAATGCTGTTTGCTTTTACTTCAATTGAGGCGTTGTTTACGGCCTTGATCCCACCAAAATTTTTGGATAATCCAGTGGCTGATAATAAAGCTTGATCCATGTTCATTTGTTCCTATCTATTGAGTGTCAACTCATCACTCTTACCTAAAAGACCTTGTGGGCGAGACATCATTAAAACTATCAAGATTAAACCAATTAGCATAACCCTGAGCGCGCCAACTTGGCTTTCGCTTAAAATACCAATAGTCGGTAAAAATCTGGTCGCAGATTCATAAATCCAGAAAATAACTGAACCCAAAATAGTTCCTGCATTGCTTCCTGCCCCACCCAAGACCACTATAATCCAGGCATTGAAGGTTAATAGAGAATCAAAATTACTTGGATATATGGCGGTAAGTTGCCAAGCGAAAAAAGACCCTGCAATCCCCGCTACAGCTCCACCAATCAAAAAAGCCTGCAATTTGTAAATGAAAACGTTTTTACCTAAAGCTTTGGCTACTTCTTCATCTTCTCTAATTGTTTTTAATACTCTCCCCCATGGACTATTAACCAAAAACTCTAAACCTAAATAGAGCAAAGCTAAAACCGACATTTCCAAGATCATCAAACCAACTTTGTAACTGTAATTGGAAACGGCAATGACTCCGCTAAGGTAAATCATAAGAGCTAGTGCTATCCCCAAACCCCCCAGACCGGTTAAGTATAAAATCCTTCTGTTGGGTCCAAGTTTCTCTCTGAGGGTTTTCTGGACAAATTTTACCATCCTGCCAATACAGAAAATAGCTAGAACGGTCAAAATAGCAATCAAAACCAGCTTAAAAAACAAATTTGGCTCCCAGTTGGCAAAGGGCAGTGGAAAACTTTGAATACCAAAAGTCCCTTTGGTGATCTCCTGCTCATTTTGTACTATTAGGCGCAGTGTTTCAGCTACGCCAATAGTCACAATTGCTAAATAATCCTCTCGCAAACGCAAGGTACTCAAGCCAATTAGCAGCCCCATCAGAGAAGCTAACAAAGCGCCTACAAGGACAGCTATGATTATCGGCACACCAAGAAGACTCAAAAGAATAGTGGCATAAGCTCCAAGAATCATAAAAGCAACCAGCCCGAAGTTGATCAGCCCGCAAATGCCCCATTGCAAATTCAACCCCAGGGCAAATATACTGTATATTCCGGCGTTGATTGTTAAAAAAACGATATATTCAATCATAAAAAGTTATTAATTTAGCTTAACTGAACTAAGTGATGCTAAGGCTTATCATTGAAGCAATCCAAGCCAACTACCGGGTCTATCTTATCGCAATATTAGTCATGATAAGTCCAGAATATAGGTAAATAGAATAAAAAATGTGAAAGTTTTTCATGGTTCACGTTAGGATGTAATATTAAGTCTGCCCAAGTTTAACCTAATAACTGGTGCTTTCTTTGTCTCAACTAACCCTATTCACATGAACTCAAAATCCACAAGTCCTCAAAGCTCTAGAATTTCCTTTTCCATGGAAGACTTTGAGAAAGCTCTTGATCAGCACGATTATCAATTCAACAGAGGTCAAACAGTTAAAGGCAGAGTTTCTGAACACACTTCAGAAGGAGCTTACATAGATATCGGGGGAAAATCTCCGGGATTTGTTCCTTCCGCTGAAGCTAACTTAAGAATTGGAGTTTCTTTGAGCGAATCTCTCCCACTTGGGGAAGAACTAGATTTTCTTATTGTTAGAGAGCAAAATGAGGACGGACAGGTAACTCTTTCACGGCGTCAGTTGAGTATTAAAAAAGCCTGGGAGAATATTCTCGAACTATATGACAATGGCAATACTGTTCAAATCAAGATCACCAATCTAAATAAAGGCGGGGTGATTGGAGAAGTTGAAGGACTCAGAGGTTTTATCCCACGTTCTCACTTGCTAGAAAGAGATGATCTTGATTCACTAATCGGTCAAACTCTCAGCGCGAACTTTTTGGAAGTTAACCGTGACACCAATAAAATCGTTCTATCCCAAAGACAGTTGGCTAAAGCAGCTGCTATCAGTAAGCTCACCAAGGGAGGTCTTGTTGATGGCGTAGTGGTCAAGATTCAACCTTACGGGGTGTTCATTGATCTAGATGGCGTAACCGGTCTACTGCACATCAAACAGGTCAGCAATGCCAGGATAGAGTCACTCGAAAGCCTATTTACTGTTGGACAAGAGCTTAAAGTTGTGGTTTTTGAAGTTGATGAATACAAGAATCGTGTTTCTTTGATTACCAAGATACTTGAATCATATCCCGGCGAAATCATCGAGAATACTGCCGATGTCATGAGCAATGCCCAAGAAAGGCTAGAAAATGCTCTGCTTGCTCAACAGCAACAACGAGAAGAACAAGCAGCCGCTCAGGCTTTAGCAGCAGCCGAAGAAGCGCAGCAGATATCAGAAGCAGAAGAAGAGGAAGTCATAAACTAGTCATTGTGTGTCTGCCCGTACCATTTGAGTAGGTTGCGGGCGAGCAAGTGGGAGTTATGGCGAACATGTCCTCTGTTTTCATCTTGCTCCATCACATCAGCCAAGACCAAGTTACAATCCATATTCAGAACATCCTCTCTATCCAAAAAGACAGGATGGGATTTTTCCTGTGCATAATTTCTCAAGAACTCCTCGGAAGGAGGTTGTCGCTGAACCAGAACAGCATCGCAAAGCTTACTGCCACAAACTTGATTGATTGCGCGAAGATGATCTGATACTGAGTATCCATCTGTCTCGCCAGGTTCAGTCATAATATTGCAAATGTAGATCTTTGGAACCTTGGCATTGAGAATGCTCTCTCTGATTTGGGGAATTAAAAGATTGGGTATGACGCTAGTATAGAGACTACCTGGCCCAATAATAATATAGTCGGCCTCTTCTAAGGCTTTAATAGCAGCTGGTAAGGCAGGGGGATTACTTGGGTTGCAACCGATTTTGTCGATCTTTCCACCAGCTTTGGTGATATTGGACTCCCCTTCAACAAAACGCCCATCGCTCAGGCGAGCATAGAGTATAACTTGTTCTAAGGTCGAAGGAAGAACTTTTCCCCTGATAGCAAGTACTTTTGAGCTAGCGGCAATTCCTCTTTCTAGATCGCCAGTAATCTCTGACATAGCTGTAAGAAATAAATTCCCGAAACTATGACCGTTTAATCCATCTCCAGCTTGAAAACGATATTGAAATAATTCTGTAAGTAGTTTTTCTTCATCGGCTAAGGCAGCTAAACAATTGCGGATATCGCCAGGTGGCAATATACCTATTTCGCGGCGCAGACGACCTGAAGAGCCTCCATCATCGGCAACTGTAACTATGGCGGTGATATTGCTACTATACTGTTTAAGTCCACGCAGTAGATTTGATAAGCCGGTTCCACCTCCAACTGTTACAATTTTGGGACCACGACTGAGGCGACGATTATCCAACAGGAGATCAACTAATTCTCTATCTCCTTCGGGATTAAGTGCATCTGTGATGGTACCCATTGTGCGGATCTGACCCCAGAAGACTAAAAATAGACCCAGAAGCAGGGCTACTGGTCCTGAAATGTAACTGGGAACAAGATGAGTAAGTGAGCTTAAAATTTGCCCAACAAAATCTATCAGACGATTGATCGGAGTTAATTTAACCCAGATTGCCAATCCTAAAACTGTTAAGATCACCCCGGCAGCACTTGTCAGCAGCCAGCGTTTAACCAAAATACCCGGCAGCATCCATTTAAACCAATGCTTGGTAGATCTGAGCTTTCGTAATGGGGATTTCTCGAAGGAATTGGGCATCTATCAAATAATTAGATTGCTAGAAGGTGACTAAAGTTGCAAAACAGAGAAACTAGAATTTTGGGAATAGATCCTGGATTGGCCACATTGGGCTTTGGGTATATCGCATGCCAAAAAAGAGAGCAACTGTCAGTACCCAGATTCTTGGATGCTGGGATTATTGAGACATCTTCAGATTTATCTCTAGGCGAAAGGTTGGCACTCATCTACGATGATCTTCATCAACTACTGCAAGAACACAGACCAGAGCTAGTCTCAATTGAAAAACTGTTTTTTTATCGTATGAGTACTACTATTCCTGTGGCACAAGCCAGAGGGATAGTCCTGCTAGTTGTATCGCAGCTAAAAATCCCTATGCTAGAGTATACTCCTAATCAGGTTAAGCTATCACTGACTGGTTTTGGAAAAGCAGATAAAAAAGAAGTCCAGGAAGCTGTAGCCAGAGAACTTAATCTTGAAAGAATAATTACCCCTGATGATGCCTCCGATGCTTTAGCCCTGGCTTTAACTGCTTGGCTTAACCTTTAAAAAAAGCCGGCTTAAAAAACCGGCCCAATTTTTTCTATTTCTAATCGTCTAGATCTTCATCTTCATCGTCTTCATCTTCATCGTCTTCATCTTCGAAATCATCATCATCTTTTGAAAATATAATGCTGGGAAAATCTTCCGCATCAGCAAGCATACTGACTTCTGCGCCTATTACTCTACGAGCAATTTGATCATCAACCAAATCATCCTCAAAGTTTTTGACTAATAGATTATTCCTAAGATCTTCGTCATCATAGATAAGTTCAACCTTCTCAAAAGGAGGACGGGGGTATATAGAAGGATCATCTGCTGGCTCATTAAGATATGTAGTGTCTTCATGGGCGTTGAATCCTGTTCCAGCGGGAATCAAGCGTCCAATGATAACATTTTCTTTCAGACCGCGCAGCCAATCAGATTTTCCTTCAATAGCTGCTTCAGTGAGAACCCTGGTGGTTTCTTGGAATGACGCCGCACTAATGAAGCTGTCAGTATTCAAAGAAGCCTTGGTTATACCGAGTAGAACGGGAGTATACTTAACAGGAGCCTGACCAGTTGTAGCCGCTGTCTCATTGTGTTTTTCTATCTCACGCAACTCAACTAACTCTCCTGGAAGAGATGTGCTATCCCCACCATCGTCAATGCGAACCTTGTAGGTCATTTGGCGAACAATCACTTCGATATGTTTATCAGAAATATCAATTCCTTGCGATTGATAAACGGATTGCACTGAATCTACCAAGGATTTCTGGGTTTTGCGCAAGGCCTTGAGTGCGCCGTCTTGAATACCATCAGATTCGAGATAGAGATTGAAATAGGTGTCTAACAATTCATGCGGATTAGATGGTCCATCAGTAATTGGTTCACCACCTTCAACTCTTTGACCATCAGAAACTATAGAAATTTGTCCGGGCAGAAGAGGATATTCACCGATCATTCCATCATCTTCGAGTACTTTAATGTCCAGAGTTTCATCGTTGGCATATTCTACTTGACAAATACCGGATTTGCGGGCAAGTACACAGGCTTCTCTGGGTTTACGTGCTTCCAGAAGTTCTTCAATACGTGGTAAACCTTGAATAATGTCGCCAGTTTTTGCCCTTTCAAAGACTAGTAGAACTAAATTGTCACCCCTTTGGACTAAGTCTCCATTTTCTACGTGAAGAATAGCCCCTGTAGATACTCGATAAGGACGTGCCGAACGAAATTTTATCTCATATTCTCTATTAACTTCCTTGATGGAAACTACCTGACCAGAGTCTACAAATGTAATTCCAGGTGAAGCCGAGTTACCTGCTACAACAAGATCTCCAACCTGAAGCTTGGGTTTGTTTGGAGTTGTGACAGTAAATTGATCGGATTCACGCATCACTAAAATACGTCTTACTGGTTCACTGCCGTTTTGGAGTCCTCTGACGAAGCCACTTTCTCTGCATTGTATTTCAGTACGGGCTACCACTGCTCCTTTGGGAATCTGATCTCCATTTTGAACCAAAACCTTGGTTTGAACGCTACCACCATGAGGATCAGTTTCTGTATCACGCCTGAGTACCAGCGATTCAAGGATTACCAATTGAAGGCGATCACAGTTGGCTTTTTCATCTTTTTTGATCTCAATATCAGCGGCCAGATGTAATATACCCTCTTTCTCCTGCGAGGACATCTCAAGTACTAATTGAGTGCTCAATAGGTTGGTTCCTTCTACTGAGCGAACCCTCTCACCATCTTTATAGTAGAGACGTTGTACAGAACGAAGTTCAATGCTACGTTCTCCTTCTTGGTTGATTGACCCCTGAGAAGGTGAAGCAGGCTCATCGGAA
>CAIPYC010000148.1 GCA_903869185.1 uncultured cyanobacterium
AGAGTTTCGATGTTATCTTCTTCATTGTACATAGGAATAATTAAAGAAATTTCAATGCTCATAATATAATAAGATGTGGTGAAAACAAAATAAAAGAGTACTATACTAACGTTGTTTATCTTATCAAAAGAGTGATTTCTAATAAGACTTTATGTGTGTAATTTATATTCCACCGGTATCAGAAGACCAGAGCACTCTTCCATGTTTAGAATAGACCACCAGATTTCCATCTCCCTGTATAACAAAATAAGCCCCTTTGTTGTTATCAGTTCCGGTACTCCATACTGGATGACCTTTCTTGTAAAGTACGACATTGCCATCTGATTGAACCGAAAGAGTATCAGCTCTGATATAAGTGGCAAGAGACCAGATTGCATTACCCTTTCTGTCAAATAGAGCTAAAATCCCATCAGCCTGCAATACGAAAAAGAAGCCAGAGCAAGTACGCCAACCTCGTCCTTTGCCAAAATCCAAATTACCTTTTTCTGGTCTAAATATATAACTATCCTGGCAGCGCTGAGCTGAAGCTGTTTGAAGACAGGCAAATAAGCCAGCAGCAATAGCCAAAACCAATAAATAAGAACCAGTTTTTCTTGTAAGCTTATTCGGTTTCACTAAGTTCCATCTCCTAAAAGATCGCCTCTTGTAAACCTATTCTATAAGTCGGAGATATTTTATTGATATATTCTTGAAAAAAAAATACAAAATACAAAAACAATCGCTTGCTTGGCACATGGTATATTTAGTATAAAGTAAGAATTAAGGAGTAAGGTTCTTTGCCATCAGCTTCAGCAAAGATCATAGCCGTAATCAATGGCAAGGGTGGGGTAGGTAAAACCACCACATCAGTCAGTGTTGCCTCAATTTTGGCCGAGCAAGAGAAAGTACTTTTGTTGGATGCTGACCCTCAGGCTTCGGCCTCTTGGTGGTCCAACAGAGACATGGGCAAAATGGGATTTAAGGTGGAACAGGAATCTGACCCCGATGCTCTAGAGGGAATCAGAAAAATCAAAGGCTACGACTTCATAGTGATAGACACTCCGCCTGCTACTGCAAATCTGGATGCGGCCATTGTCAATGCTGATTATCTGATCTTACCTACCCCACCTGCTCCAATGGATCTGATTGCCTTGATTGAGACAGTCAAGACTTTTGTGCTGCCGCGGAAAAAATCTTATAGAGTCGTTCTGACCAAAGTGGATCCACGCAGTATCAAAGAAGCAATTGAAGCTCAAAATACCCTAATGGAATTGGATATAGCCACTTGCCATGCCTTTGTTCGACTTTACAAGTCTTATGAAAAGGCCGTATTGGAAGGCTCAAGCATTACCCAGCTAAAAGGCAAACAGGCAAAAGAAGCTGAAACAGACTATCGACGTGTAGTTGAAGAATTAAAAAGGGACTGGTTAAACTTATGACAACAAAAAAAAATCTATCAGGTATTTTGCGCGAAGGCATGCAGACCCCTTCACATGAAAGGACAACAGTACAAAAAGCAACCACATCGGCCAAAGTCCAAGAAAAGGAAAATCAAGAACTATTGGAGCTAAAATCTGAACTAGAGCTGGAAAAAGAGAAAATTGAACATCTTCAGCAGCAACAGGAAGTAATGAGCCTCAAATTGGAATTAGAAGAAGAAAAAATAAAAGTACTCTCGCTTGAGCAGCAATTGCAGCAACAACAAGAAACAATGCAGGATTTTTCCCAATCTCTCAAACAGGTTCAGGATTTGACCCAGTCGCTGCAGCAAGCCAAAGAAGAGCAAAAGAAATTTATAGTACCAGTTGGTGTGCCTCGCTATAGTCAGCATCTGGTAATTTTGCCAGCTACATCAACAGTCCTTACTGATGAACAGATAGGTTGGTTTGACTGAGTTGTTTATCGAAAACGGCAAGTTGACTTTTCAAGAATATATGGAGCTTGCCCTTTACCATCCTGAATTTGGTTACTACAGCTCAAGAGATCTCAATATAGGCAAAAGAGGTGATTTTTTTACTTCAGTCTCATTGGGGGCTGATTTTGGAGAACTTTTGGCGCAGCAACTGCTGGAATGTTGCCAAAACCTGGGCTCTTTAGATCATTTTGCTTTGGTGGAAATGGGAGCAGGCTCAGGACATTTAGCTATAGATATTCTCAACTATCTCTCTCAAAAGCAACCGGATTTCTATCATAAAATCACCTATTACATCATAGAAATCTCCCCAAGGTTAAGGGCAAAACAACAGGAATATATCAACACTCATCTTGAAGTTCCAGTGACTCTCATTTGGTGCGATTGGTCAGAATTGCCCAAGATTACTGGTTGTTTTTTTAGTAATGAACTTGTCGATGCCTTTCCTGTTGAGCAAATAGTAATAGACAATGGTCAACTAAAACAAGTGTATGTCAAATATGAGCAAGAAAAATTTCATGAATTACTAGAGCCCCCGGCGACTGCAGAATTGCTTGAATATTTTCAAATGCTGGAAATCGATATATTGACTTATCCAGATGGCTATCGCACCGAGGTAAACCTAAGAGCTAGGCAATGGCTGGAAAATATAGCCCGAAAACTAGAAACTGGATATCTAATCACAATCGACTATGGCTATGCAGCCCAACGCTATTACCATCAACAGCGCAGTGAAGGAACCTTGCAGTGCTACTACAGACAACATCGCCACAATGATCCTTATTTCCGGACTGGCCAGCAAGATATCAGCGCTTCTGTAAATTTTACAGCTCTAGAACTTTGGGGAGCCAATCTGGGACTAGATCTGGTGGGATCGACCAAACAGGCTTTATTTTTAATGTCTTTAGGCTTAGGAGATAGGCTCAATGAAATCTCTTTTAGTTCTAACAATATTAACGAATTACTCAAGAGGCGAGATGCCATACACCAATTGATTGATCCAATTGGCCTAGGTAATTTACAGGTACTGATCCAGTCTAAAAATATAGATCAAACTTTGGACTTAAGAGGTCTCATTGAAGCGTTTTAGGTACCCTCATCCCTAAATATAAAGCCACAGTTACCATATAGCTCACCAAAGACAGCCAGAGCCAATTGTTATTGTGCAAATATAGAGCAATTCCCAAAAATGGTAGATAACCCAGGAAAAAAGCCACCAGAACAGCATTGCGCAAAACCTTGCCTTCCTTGAGTCCTGTAAAATAACCATCTAACATGAAAGCAAATGATGTGGACCCGAGCAATGGTAACAACCAGAAAGAAACTAGGGTGATGTTTTCATTGATCTCCTCATGATCTGTCAAAAGCCCGAAAATCTGATCAGGAAAAAGAAAACAAGCTAAAGCAATCAGCAGAGAAATTACTAAACTGGTCACAAGCGAAGCGATCAATAGAGGCAAGAGTTGCTCCTTGATGCCTTTACTGTTGAAATTGCTGGCCAGAGTTTGGGTAGTTAGACCTATCCCATTAACTGTGAATTGACTCAGTAAAGCTATCTGGAGCATGACTCCATTTTGAGCTAGAGTAGTAGTTCCAAAGAGTGAACTGACGTTGGTAAAAAGCGCATAGGTAGAAATCAGGACAATGAAGCGAATTAGAATGTTGGCTTTTAGGGCAAGGGTATCTTTGAAGCTGCCTTTTTTCAGGATTTGAGCAAATGCCTGCCCAAACAAAGACCAGTCGATTCTAAAAGCAGCGCAGATTAAGGCTACCACAAGAGCCAGATATTGACTCAATGAAGTAGCAAGTCCTGCCCCATAACTTGCCCAGTCCCATTTGACAATCATAAGATAATCCAGAAATACATTGGACAAATTACCAATCAAGGAGACCAACAGGACAATGCCATTCATCTCCAGTCCCAAAAACCAACCAAAGAGAACAAAATTGAGCAAGACTGCAGGTGCTCCCCATATCCTGCCATAGAAATATTCTGCTCCAGAGGTTTCTACATCCACTGTTCCACCAAGAAGAGCAAAGCCTACCTTTTGTAAGGGATATTGCAAGGATAGGATCAACAGACCAATGATTAAGGCAATCAGAGCGCTTTGGAGTCCCGCCACCAGAATTGCCTTTTCATCTTCTAGCCCCTTTGCTGCAGCTGTGATGGCATTGGTACTAGAGCGCAGAAATTTGAGAATACGATAAAGATAATCAAAGAGAATCGAGGCTAAGATAACCCCGGCTAGATGCTTGATATCGTCTAAATGTCCTAAAAAGGCAGTATCTACCAAGCCAGCAAGAGGAACCATCATGTTTGATAGCATACTGACTAGGGAAAGTCGGTAAAAGCGTGGTAGAAATTGATATGATTTCCAATTAACAGATGAGATAGTCATTACTTCTTGCTTGCCTGATCTTCAAATTAACCTAAAACAATGCCTTCTTTAATGATAGTCGGGACCACATCCCATGCCGGAAAGTCCCTCATTACTTCTGGTATTTGTCGGATATTGGCCAATCGTGGTCACAGAGTTGCCCCATTTAAGGGACAGAATATGGCTCTCAATGCCTACGTTACCGAATCAGGTGGTGAGATAGGATACGCGCAAGCCATTCAGGCATGGGCAGCTAAGACAATACCAAAAGTTGCCATGAATCCAATCTTGCTCAAACCGCAGGGAGATATGACCTCTCAGGTGATCTTAAATGGTCAGGTAGTTGGACAGACCACAGCGGCCAAATACTATCAGGATTATTTCCACAAGGGTTGGGAAGCAATCACTGCGTCAATAGACTCTCTGGCAGCAGAATACGACTGGCTAGTCTGCGAAGGGGCCGGCTCTCCAGCTGAGATAAATCTCAAGCATCGAGATCTGACCAACATGAGAGTTGCCAAATATCTCCAAGCCCCCACTATTTTAGTGGTTGATATTGAGCGTGGCGGTTCCTTTGCCCATGTTGTAGGCACATTGCAATTACTTGATCCTGATGAAAAAGCGCTGATTAAGGGAATCATTATCAATAAGTTCAGGGGAGATAAATCTCTTCTTGACTCTGGTCTAGTTTGGCTAGAGGAATACACCCAGGTTCCGGTATTGGGGGTTATTCCCTGGTTAAATCTAGATATACCGGCAGAAGATTCACTGGATCTATTGGAGAGGAGTTCACGTAAATCACAAGTCGATCTCAATATCGCTGTAATTAGATTGCCGCACATTGCCAATTTTACTGACTTTGATCCATTAGAGGCAGAATCTACAGTCTCTTTAAAATATGTTTCCCTTTCACAGAATTTGGGAAGACCCGATGCGGTCATTCTCCCAGGAAGTAAAACAACTTGCGCGGATCTATCAGAGCTATACAACAGCCCAATGGCCAAGCAGCTTATTCAATATCTATCTAACGGTGGTACGGTTTTGGGGATTTGCGGCGGCTTTCAAATGCTCGGTCAACAGATCAAGGATCCTGACCTTAATGAAGGTAATAACTCCATGCAATATGGACTTGGACTACTTCCTTTAAATACAACCATGGGTAGGGAGAAAATAACCAGGCAAAGGCAGGTTCATTCAGTTTTTCTGCCGGTAGAGAAAAAAATCACTGGTTACGAAATTCACCAGGGTATCAGTCAATACACTAATCAAGACTTCCATTTCCTATTTGAAGATGAAAGCTTGGGAATAGCTAACCACCAGTTGAGCGTTTGGGGTACTTACCTGCATGGAATATTTGAAAACGGCAACTGGCGAAGACAATGGCTAAATCATCTCAGGAAAAAAAAGGGACTCGATCCTCTTGAAACCGACGTCCCTGATTATTCCCAACTTAGAGAAACACTTCTAGAAGAGTTGGCTAATTCAATCGAACCCCACCTAGACCATAGATTTCAATCCCTGATCTCACCATAGGCAAGCAATCTATAACCATTGCAGTACACATGAGCATAACATAAAGGATCGAAAACTTGAAAAGGGACTTGGCCATTATTCTATCGTTAGGATTTTGCTTAAGCTGCCATGCCTTCTTGAGAAATAAAAAACCCAGAATCAAAGCAAAGAATCCATAAACTATGCCCAAAACACCCAGAGGATAGATAAAAACAAAGCTAAGGGGAACCACCAAAAGGGTATAGAACCATATTCCCTGGACAGTTTTTTCTTCTCCGGCAACTACAGGCAGCATAGGGACATTGACCTGAGCATAGTCATCTTTAAGCATCAAGGCCAGTGACCAGAAATGTGGAGGAGTCCAGAGAAAAATAAAGAGAAATAAAAACCAAGCCGTAGTCGAAAGATCCCCTGTAACGGATGCCCAGCCAACTAGAGGTGGTATCGAACCTGCAGCTCCACCAATTACAATATTTTGGGTAGTATTGCGCTTTAAAAAATGGGTATAGATCAGCATATAGAAGATAATTCCAGATAATGCCAGTAATGCGCTCAGCAGATTGATACATAAACTGAGAATCAAAAAAGAGGCTAAACCCAGAACCAAGGCAAATATCAATGCATGCAGAGGCTGTACTCTCCCAGAGGGAATCGGCCGATTTCTCGTACGCTCCATGGTATAGTCTATATCTCGATCATAAATGCAATTAAGAGTCTGGGCAGAGGCTGCAGCCAGCAATCCACCCAAAAGAGTCAATAAAAGCCTAAGCGGATCAACCTTTCCATCCGAAGCTATCCACATAGAAGCGGCTGTAGTTATCAAAAGTAAAGGAATAATACGGGGCTTGGTTAATTGATAGTAGCTTTTACAAACCTCCAATATATTTTGATTTTGTCTGATAAATGGTGTATCGATCATATTTTGACCTCAGAAGCATTTCGATAGGCTAGGATGCTAAAAGCAACCAAAAATGACAGTAATAATGCCGCTACAGTATGGTGAGCGACAGTAAGAATCTCTACCTGAAGATGGAGCCTCATGGTGGCGACACCTAACAAAATCTGGATAACCAACAGAGCCATAGTAGCAAGGGCTAATTTTTGCAGTAATGCGGCACAATCCTGCCTAAAGCATAGAACAACCAGAATCAGTATCGCCAAAACAGATGGCAATACCCCTAAGAAATGATTATTCATAACCTGGCATAACTTGGAATTATTGAGGCACTGGTGCAATGCCCAACGAGAGGCAACCAGTCCGCCCAAAATACTCTGGGTATAAATTACTAATGTGGCAAATAGGCCGCTCCAGTAAAGAGACTTAGAGGTTTTCTGCAGTTGATACTCTCCTGAGGCAACTACCATAGCCACCAATGTAGTCAAGAATAGCAAGGCAGTACCCAGATGCGCTGTTACAATATCAAAACGAAGCAGTTGAGTAACAGTGAGTCCGCCAAGAACCCCTTGCCAGATGATTAAACCCAAGGCAATACTTGAGAGTATTGGAAACCAGACTGGCAGCTCCTTACGGTAAAACCAGGATAGACCCGCCAAGGTCAAGGTGCTTAATCCAATGAGTGCGGCATCAATTCGATGAAACCATTCCAGAAAGACCTGAAAATTGAGCAGATATTTACTTGGCAACAATTGACCGTAACAGAGTGGCCAATCAGGACAAGCCAACCCAGCATTCATTACCCTAGTTGAACTACCTACAATCATCAAAGCCACAGTAGCTACAATGATTTTCCAAACAAAGCGACGCATCCAAACCGCCACCTTAGAAGATTCTGGTGGGGAATAAGCAAAAATAGATTCACTTTGCATTGTTTTGTATTGATTCCTTAACAATAAAGGTGAGACCTAAACAACAAACTAACACTATTTTCCCAGAGGTGCTCAAATTTTTTACCGAAAATTAAAATTCATTCTGACTGAATCTAGCTGTCAGACTGTGCGACCACGTATTGAATCAGGTTTTTAAGGTGATCCCAAAGAAAATGTAAAGATATTGACAGAAAGTAACCTGGATATATAACAAATTAAAGCAAGATGCCTTACCCTTGAATAGTAAGCATTCATTCTAAATTGTTTCGGGGTAACCTTGAATATTCCAAGTAACATTGTCACCTTAGTTCTAGGCATTGCCCTGACTTTAGTCAGCCTTTGGTATGGACAAAATCATGGATTGATGCCTATAGCGGCCTCTGATGAAGCAGAAGCAATCGATGGTATCTTTGACGTCATGATGACCATAGGTACTGGACTATTTCTTTTGGTTCAGGGGATTTTGATCTTTTGTCTGGTTCGTTTTCGTCGTCGCAAGGGAGATACCCAAGATGGACCGCCTATAGAAGGTAACGTTCCTTTGGAGATTCTCTGGACAGCAATCCCAGCAGTAGTAGTATTTTTATTGTCAATTTACAGTTTTGAGGTCTATAACAGCATGGGTGGACTGGATCCTCATGCTTCTCATGATGTGGGACTGCACGCTCACCATTCCAATTCAATGAACCAGAAAAATATGCTGGCTCTTGATTTGTCTTCTAAGAATTTGGCGTATGGATTGGGACTACCATCAGAATCCCAAGAGCCAGTCAACCTAAAAGTAAAAGTTAATGCTATGCAGTATGCGTGGATTTTTAACTATCCTCAAGGAGCAATAGTCTCAGGAGAGCTACATGTACCTGTAGGCAAAACCGTGGAGTTGGATATGGAAGCCAGTGATGTGATTCATGCTTTCTGGTTACCTGAATTTAGAATCAAACAGGATGTGATTCCAGGAAGAGTGACTGAACTTGTTTTTACCGCCAACAAGGTTGGACAATACCCAATAGTATGCGCAGAGTTATGTGGTGCTTATCATGGCGGCATGAAGTCTGTTCTTTATGTTCAAACTCCTGAAGACTTTCAGCAATGGCTCAAAGATAACTCAGTAGAAGAAAGCAGTGGTGAGACTCAAAAGATATCATCTGTTGCCGCATCAGCTGAGAGCCAATTCATTGTTCCTCACATTAAATCACTCGGACTATTACCCGAACCTGAACAGCTTGATCAACTTCACTCAAACCATTAAATAATTTTTAAATCTACTTACTATGACAACACCACTGGAAGTCTCCAATCCTCATCAGATAGATAACCCTGGACAACGTAAGTGGCAGGACTATTTCACCTTCAATACTGACCATAAGGTGATCGGCATACAGTATCTGGTTACTTCTTTTGTTTTCTATTTTGTGGGTGGTTTTTTTGCCGAGTTGATGCGCACAGAACTGGCCACTCCAGCTTCGGACTTCATTAGTCCAGAATTTTATAACCAGGCTCTAACCCTACATGGAACAATCATGATTTTTCTTTGGATTGTTCCTGCTGGTGCCGGTTTCGCCAACTATCTTATTCCCCTGATGGTTGGAGCTGAAGATATGGCCTTTCCCAGGCTCAATGCAATCGCCTTCTGGTTAACTCCTCCTGGCGGTATATTATTACTATCTAGTCTTTTGGTTGGCGCTCCCCAGGCAGGCTGGACCTCCTATCCACCTCTGAGTCTTCTCACCGGTAAGTGGGGGCAGGAAATATGGATCATGAGTCTTTTGATTGTGGGAACCTCTTCTATTCTTGGAGCGATTAACTTCATTACAACTATGCTGAAGATGCGTGCTCCAGGGATGGATATCAATAAAATGCCCCTGTTCTGCTGGTCCATGTTGGCCGCTTCTGCCTTGATCCTGCTCTCTACTCCAGCCCTGGCCGCAGCGCTCATCCTTCTATCTTTTGATTTAATAGCAGGAACCAATTTTTTCAATCCAAATGGTGGCGGAGATCCTGTAGTGTATCAGCATTTATTCTGGTTCTACTCTCATCCGGCAGTCTACATAATGATTTTGCCTTTTTTTGGTGCCATTTCTGATGTTATTCCAGTCCATTCCCGCAAACCGATTTTCGGCTATCGGGCAATTGCATATTCCAGTTTGGCCATTAGTTTTCTAGGTCTGATCGTTTGGGCTCATCACATGTACACTAGTGGTACACCAGGCTGGCTTAGGCTCTTCTTTATGGCTACAACAATGCTGATAGCTGTACCAACAGGAATCAAGGTTTTTAGTTGGTGTGCTACTATGTGGGGCGGCAAGATTAGCCTAAACAGTGCCATGCTTTTTGCTATGGGTTTTGTATCTTCTTTTGTAATTGGTGGAATAACCGGAGTGATGTTGGCTTCGCTGCCTCTAGATATTCATGTTCATGATACATATTTTGTAGTTGGCCATTTTCACTATGTACTCTTCGGTGGTAGTGTACTTGGCTTGTTTGCTGGATTCTATCATTGGTTTCCCAAAATTACAGGTAGAATGTTTAACGAATCTCTCGGTAGGGCGCATTTTATTTTGACCTTTATTGGACTGAATCTGACCTTCATGCCCATGCACGAGTTAGGCCTTTTAGGAATGAATCGACGAATAGCTCTTTATGATCAGCAGTTCCAGTCACTCAATCAGCTATGTACATGGGGCGCTTATCTTTTGGCTATCTCAACTGCGCCCTTGGTAATTGGAATTTTTCTGGCTCTCTTTAGGGGAGAAAAAGCAACAGACAATCCTTGGAATGCCTTGACTTTGGAATGGCAAACTAGCTCTCCTCCACCAATTCTTAACTTTAATAGTACGCCAATAGTAACCAGGGGACCCTATGATTATGGGCATAATCCCACCGAAGCAGAGCCTGTTGTTCTAACCGATGCTCAATCACTATAGGAGTTAAATCATGCAAAGTCAAACACTACAAGAATCCTCAACTGTTCTGGGCGAACATTCCACAGAGCACGGACATCCCGATCACAGACTCTTTGGCTTGGTTCTTTTTTTAGTAGCAGAAAGTATGATTTTCCTCGGGCTATTTGCCGCTTTTTTGCTATACCGTGCCACTTCTCCGGTATGGCCTCCAGTTGGGACACCAGAACGCGAATTACTTCTGCCTGGAATCAATAGTCTGATCCTCATCTCCAGTAGCTTTGTAATGCACCGTGGACAGGTTGCTATTAAAAAAAATGACCTTCCTGGTCTACGTTTCTGGTTTGGTCTGACCGCCTTGATGGGTGCAATATTTTTGGCCGGGCAAATGTATGAGTATTTTCATTTGACATTTGGTCTTAAAACTAATCTCTTCGCCAGCTGCTTTTATGTACTTACGGGTTTTCACGGATTACATGTGACTTTTGGATTATTCCTGATTTTGATGGTACTATATCGTTCCCTCAAAAGCGATCACTACAGCAGTCAAAGTCATTTTGGAGTAGAGGCAGCGGAACTATATTGGCATTTTGTAGATGTAGTCTGGATAATTCTCTTTGGACTTGTTTATCTGCTGTAAAAGGATCATTAATTTCTTAATATTTTATGAGAGAGAAGCCTATGTTTCTCTTTTTTTCTAATTATTGAAATTTTACAACTTAGGGTAATATCTTTAAGAGACTAAAATTTTTCATTCGAATTCTACAGAATTTGTAAAAAAATGATTGGCTTAGTTGCGTACTACTAATTAGGAGATAATATAAAGATGAAAAAAACTGGATTTTTAATTACAGTGCCCGTTTTGGCGAGTGTTGCCTTTTCTGTTGTACCCTCAGCCTATGCTCAAAGTGCCGATGTAACTGCAAAGGCTCAGGAAGCCTGTAAAGTTGCTGCACGTAGCAAGGGCTTTGAAGTAGAAAACGTGGTTTCAGTTACCCCAAAAGGCAAAGATGGAGCTGATGTTATTTTGACACTAAGTCGAGATGGGCATCCTGCAAAGCTTACTTGCGGCTGGACTAAAGCCCAAGGAGCGGCTTTTGGTAATTTGCCAATTCCCAAAGTCAGCATTCCTACTCCTGCTATTGCTGTACCTGTAGTGAAAGCTCATGATCCTCTTAATCCTTGGGGATGGCTATTGGCTCTAGGTGCAATTGCTGCCCCTTTTTATCTCAAGAGAGGTCATCATCATACTGCCGAAGAAACTGCAGCTGGTCATCTTGAGGCAATTATTGATGGACATGGCAATAGAATTAATGTACATGATCATCCAAATGCCACTTCAACTATCATTGGATCTCTTGAAGACGGACACCGAGTCCTTTTATCTGGCCACACCGATAACAATTGGTCACAATTACGTGATGGTGGTTGGATAACCACCAGATCCTTGAGACATAAATAAAAATCCTCATAGTCTCATACAGGTTGCAACAATCTCAGGATTAATATATTCTGGGATTGTTTTTTCTTGGCATGTTAAAATGATTAACAATACTTAATATTTTTCAAAAAGAATTGCAAAATATTCAGGCAAAACTCAGGCAAAATATGCAGACAACTCTCAGTAAAAACCATTTTTGGATCTGGCAAGGATACAAGATTCATTATGTCAAAGCCGGAGAAAGACTAGCTGGACTTCCCCCTTTGGTTTTAGTGCATGGATTCGGCGCATCTACAGATCACTGGCGCAAAAACATAGAGGATCTACAAAAGGATTTTGAGGTTTGGGCAATTGATCTTTTGGGCTTTGGTCGTTCAGAAAAACCCAATATCGATTACAGCGGAGAAATATGGCAAAATCAACTGGCTGATTTTATCCTCGATGTAGTCGGTAAGCCCGCTATCTTGGCTGGCAATTCCCTTGGAGGTTATGCCTCATTGTGTGTCGCAGCCCAAGTCCCAGATAGTGTCGTGGGTCTGATTTTGCTTAACAGTGCCGGGCCTTTTAGCGAAACAGATCCTCGCGAGCAATCCTCTAATCCTTTTAAAGCCATTGTGTCCAAATCTGTCCGTTTTTTGCTTTCACAGAGTTGGGCTACTCGTTTACTGTTCGAATATACGAGAAATCGGAGCAATATCCGTAAAACATTGGAAAAAGTATATTTGAATAAAAGCGCAGTTACAGATGAACTGATTGAAGATATTTACAGACCATCTTGCGATCCTGGCGCTGCCGATGTTTTTGCTTCTGTTTTCAAAAGTCCTCAAGGCAACAAGGTAGATACCCTATTAAAACAAATGAGCTGTCCTTTGTTAATGATATGGGGTGAAGGAGATCCCTGGATGCAGGCAAGAAAAAGAGGCGCTATGTTTCGCCAATATTACCCTGACTTAACTGAGTATTATCTCCAGGCTGGCCATTGTCCCCACGATGAAGTACCCCAAGAGGTAAACTCTCTGATTAACAATTGGATTGGTCAGAATTTTCCTTCTGAGTAAAAAATACATCGACTCTCGATCATGTCTACAAGTACAAACCGAGACAAGGTTATTCAGACCCTTCAAATGCTTCACAAAGAGCTAAGCGCTCAGGAGCTCTATATGGAGTTGCGCAACCAAAAAAAAGGAATTGGTCTTGCCACGGTCTATCGGATTTTAAAATCACTCAAGCTAGAAGGACTCATTCAGGAAAGATTAACACCGGTGGGAGAATCTTTTTATAGCCTGATTACCCCCAGTCACAGTCATCATCTCAACTGTCTAGGATGTGGCAAGGTGATACCTTTGGATATTTGTCCGCTCAACAAGACTATCTCCCAAATATCAAAATCAGAAAATTTTAAGATTTTCTACCACACCATCGAACTATTTGGGCTATGTATTCTTTGTCAATCTGATTCACATTCCTGTGGAAATCTGCATCAACCAAGGATGAGCAGACCAGAGTACCAGAATGAAGAGCATCACCACTAGATAAGCAGGTTTTATAAACTCTCCAAGAACAAGTTTTTGGCGGCCATCTAGGATTGCTAGAAATGGAATTACAGATGTTCTGGATTTAAGGGCGATGAAAGAATCTCCATAGCGCTTTTCAAGACGATGATCTCCGTGCCAAACGGCAAACATGTGGTGCAATATTAATCCCGTCGAGGTCAACAGGGTAAAGGTACTGCCAATCCAAAGGGTATGGGCAATGCACCAAAGAATCTGCCCAACCATCTGGGGATGACGGCTGATTCGGATGATTCCTGTTTCAAATAAATGAACTTGTGGTTTTTGGATTGCAGCAATTTCCAGCAAATTAAAAGTCGCCGGATAGAGAAAAATAAACGAAATGGCAGATAGTATCCATACCAATGGCTTAACAATAGCTACATTTTGAAGTTGCCAAAAAATCCAACCATCATAGCGATGATTTAAAAAATAGAAAATCAGAATTGAAGCTGATGGAAGACTGCAGAGAGCAAAAAAAATCCTATAAACTCTAGGCCCGACCTTAGACTCTGCCCAGGGACGCAAGGCAGCCAGTCCGCTATGAACCAGGGCAAACCCCAACAGTAGTCCAAACATAATGTAATGATTGGTAAAGTCCTGACTACCTATAAGAGATCTCATGTCAAAAATAGCAAATTAATAGTAACTTTTCTGATTGTAAAGGAATTTATCCTCATAGTTATGTTACTGTCAAGTATTGAGAGTGTAAATTTCTTGGGCTTTGCTTCTAATCAATTTTCAGCTATAAAGGGTCTATGTCTGATATACCATTTACGCTAGATCAGCTCCGCATCCTCAAGGCTATAGCTTTTGAAGGTAGTTTTAAAAAGGCGGCTGATACTCTCTATGTCTCGCAACCTGCCGTTAGTCTACAAGTACAAAATCTGGAAAAACAGCTCAATGCTCATCTCTTTGATAGAGGAGGAAGAAAAGCTCAATTGACTGAGGCTGGGCATTTGTTACTTAACTACGGAGAAAAAATTATCAGTCTTTGTCAAGAAACTTGTCGGGCTCTAGAAGATCTAGAGAGTTTACAAGGAGGTACCCTGATTGTAGGCGCATCCCAAACGACAGGAACTTATTTACTTCCCAGGATGATTGGTGTATTCCGTAATAAGTATCCAGAGGTAATTGTTCAGTTACAGGTACACTCGACTCGAAGAACTTCTTGGAGCATTGCCAATGGACAAGTGGATTTGGCAATTATAGGAGGAGAAGTTCCTGTTGAGCTCCAAGAGACTCTCAAAGCTATACCTTTTGCTGAGGACGAACTTTCCTTGGTTCTACCGCCTGATCACCATCTAGCTAAAGCAGAGCTAATTCAGAAAGAAGACCTTTACAAGCTGAAATTCATTACCCTAGACTCACAGTCGACCATTCGCAAGGTAATTGACAAAGTGCTCAGTCAATACGACATTGATTTCAAAAGATTGAAAGTTGAAATGGAACTCAACTCGATTGAAGCTATCAAAAATGCTGTTCAGGCTGGTTTGGGCGCTGCCTTTATCTCGACTACAGCGATTCAGAAAGAATTACAGATGCAGACAATTAAAGCAGTACGAATTAAAGATGTAGAAGTCAGAAGAATATTATATGTCCTGATTAATCCCAACCGTTACCGTTCAAAAGCATCAGAAGCCTTTGTCAAAGAGGTTCTTCCCCAATTTTCTTCTCAATGGGACTATCAGGAAATTGAAAAAATTTACACTGATTATCATGGCTTTAATCACAACTCCTACTGAACAATGTTTCTGAATTTAGCCAAATCTCTTTACCCTCTGGCACTCTTCTGGGCAAAACGACAGCCTGAATGGGTTCATAAAAAAATGATCCAAAGTTTAGAGCATTTAGATAGTTCACGGGCTGAACCTTGGGGTCAAAATACAATTTGTAATCTGGAAAAATCTTTTTCTCTAGAGGATCGACGCTTACAGCAGAAGATTTGGAATTTGGAATTTGCCAATCCGCTGGGACTGGCTGCAGGGTTTGATAAAGATGCCCAAGCAGCAGGGATTTGGTCCAGTTTTGGTTTTGGTTTTGCAGAAATGGGTGCGGTTACTCAACATCCCCAGATTGGCAATCCTAGCCCACGAGTCTTTCGACTTCCTCAAGATAGAGCTATTTTGAACCGTTTTGGTGCCAACAATCTAGGTTCTATAGCTATGTCAAGCAAACTTGAGCAAAGTTGGCAAAGAAAACAGCGCTCCATTGCCATTGGAATTAATCTTTGTAAATCCAAAATCACTTCTCTAGAAGATGCCGCAAAAGACTATCTCTATAGCTTTGAAAAGTTGAGAAATTTGGCAGACTATTTTGTAATCAATGTTAGCTCTCCCAATACTCCAGGACTGCGCTCACTCCAAGGAGCCCAACAATTAGAGCCAATTCTGGATACTTTGCAATCTACAAACGAGTTTCGCCAGCCAATTCTTATTAAAATCTCACCTGATCTGGACTTTGAAGCTTTAGAGACCATTTTAAATCTAGCCAAAGCCTATCAAATTGCGGGCATAGTTGCTACTAATACCACCACAGGACGCAATGGACTTAAAACTATAATCTTACCGGAAACCGGCAAGGCAATCAGCCAGGAAGATGGAGGAATCAGCGGCGCACCTCTTACTAGCCGTTCTACAGAGATGATTCGATTTATCTATCAATTTACAAAAGGAGAGTTACCTATAATAGGTGTAGGTGGAATTTTTACAGCAGAAGATGCTTGGGAAAAAATTCAGGCAGGAGCCTCTTTATTGCAAGTTTATACTGGCTGGATCTATCAAGGTCCCTGGCTGGTTCCTCAAGTTTTGGGAGGATTGCTCAATATTCTGGAGAAATCAGGTTACTCTAACATCTCTCAAGCGGTGGGAACAGGACACAATCTTCAGTAAATCATCAAGACTATAGTTCAAATCTAAGAAACAATCATGCTTAAACAACACAATCTTCCTCTGATACTTTTCTATGTTTTTTCCATTACCGGAGTAGTGGTACTTTTTAACTTGGTTACGAGCTATGCTCAGAGCAACCTAAGGGTATCATCCAAGCTTGGAAATAATTTTATTATTGATAGTAAAGGACTCAGTGAATGTCTCAAGGAAAGTAAATTGTTGCTCAAAATTAAACAATCTGGGCTTTATCTAAATGCTTACCTAGTTCCTAGCTCTTGGGAGAAGAATTTGTCTACCAATGAATCACTTCCATCACTGGCCGGGCATCTTCACAACTCTAGAGTTAGTCTGAAAGGATATTCACATCTTTTTAAGAACTGTCCTGGATCTGATCCAGAGGGCAAAGTCAATATTGAAGCTGATGATCAACATAAACAAATCAAGGGAGTTCTGACTTCAGGAAGTCTAAATCTGCCATTTATTGCACAGTCCAAGATTTCAGAAAAAACCTCCCCGATTACTAATCATTAGCAGAGCAAAGTTCTTACAGAAAATTAGGTCTATGACGGATTAGATTGAGAAATTCCTCTCTAGTTTTTTGTTCCTCTTGAAATGAACCGACCATAGAACTGGTAACTGTCCAAGAACCTGGTTTTTGTACTCCGCGCATTACCATACACATATGGGTTGCCTCCATCACTACGGCTACGCCTTGAGGCTGCAATATTTCTTCAATAGCCTCAGCAATCTGCCTGGTCAATCTCTCCTGCACCTGAAGCCTGCGTGAGTACATCTCTACGATCCTGGCAATTTTACTCAAACCCACGACCTTTTGATTGGGAATATAGGCTACATGAGCTCTACCCATAAAAGCCAACATATGATGCTCGCAAAGACTGAAAAAATCTATGTCCCTTACTAGAACCATTTCGCTATGTCCCTCGTCAAAGATAGCATCATTGACAATCTTCTCCAGAGATTGATTGTATCCCTGTGTGAGAAATTGCATTGCCTCCGCTACTCTTTTCGGCGTTTTGAGCAATCCTTCTCTTTCTGGATCCTCTCCAACTGACTCGAGAATCACTCTGACGGCCTGACTTATTTTTTGATGACCATTCTCCTCGAATGATACTTGCTTGATCCTGGCTTCTATTCCGTCATGGGTATCACGGGCAGGCCTGGTCAAAATTCGATCAGAAATATTTTTATCACTCGTATTTTCCGGCTCTGAGTCTTTAGATCTGCCATTTATTGAATTTTTAACTGTCATGTTCTGACCTTAATGATGATTTTAAAAGGAATATTAATCATAGAGCTCCTGCACTCGGTGTGATAATCATCTCTTGGATGGTCGCACTTGGAGGTAATAGAGCTGCATGAAGAATCGATTGCGCCACGACATCAGGTGAAAGCATAATTGTCCGGTCAAAGCCTACATCCACGTCATGCCAAAGGCAAGTATCGACAGCCCCTGGACTGATTACCATAACTCTAATGCCGTTTATTTTCTCTTCTAAAGATAGAATCTCTGAAAACTTTACTAAGCCTGCTTTACTAACAGAGTAAGCTCCCCAATTAACAAAAGAGTTATGAGCGGCAATTGAGGCAACATTAATAATTGTACCTCCTTTTTGCTCTCTCATTTTAGGTATAACACCTTGAACCGCTTGAAAAACACTAGTCAGATTGATATCTATACAATTTCTCCAACTTGACAGGGAAGTCTCCGCCAGACTGGAAACAGAGGCTACTCCAGCGAGGTTAACCAGAACATCCACGCCACCGACTGCTGCTATTGAAGCAATCTTTTCGCTGATATCTTCAGATCCCATCAAGTCCAAGCGATATGAGTCCGCCTCTCCTCCTTTACTTCTTATGTTAGCGGCAATATCTTCGACTTTATCCAATGATCTACCCACAAGAGCAACTCTAAAACCCGCTGAGGCAAAAAGAATTGCTGTCGAGCTCCCAATGCCACCAGTGGCTCCAACTACAATAACTCTCTGCATATTTTTAGAGGAAATGGCCACAACAAAATCACTTCGATACAGAAATCAACTCGAGGTCATTCTTAATTGAATCTGATATTTAGTTGCATTTCTCATTATTACAGAATTATAACGCTTCAAAAGATTCTTTTTCTAAAAAAGAGCCTATCTGTCGGAATTTTTGATAGCGAAGTTCGCATCTCTCTTTACAACTGATATGAGTTAACTCTTCTAGATTTTTCAATAAGGACTGCTTAAGCAAAGCTGCCGCTTGAATAGGCTGCGCATGGGCACATTTGGGGGGTTCCATTACAATCTGATCAATGACACCTAATTCCTTGAGATCCTCTGGTGTTATCTTGAGGGCGCTGGCTGCTTGCTGAGCCTTTTTAGCATCTTTCCAAAGAATAGCAGCACAGGCTTCAGGCGTGGCTACAGTATAGACCGCATGTTCAAGCATCAGCAGACGATCTCCTACCCCTATGCCTAGGGCACCTCCAGAGCCGCCTTCACCGATGACTGTACAGATTATTGGAACCTCAAAACGAAACATTTCACGAAGGTTGTAGGCAATAGCTTCACCTTGACCCAGTCTCTCTCCATCGACTCCAGCCCAAGCGCCAGGGGTATCAATGAATGTAATTATAGGCATACCAAATTGATGAGCATGTTCCATCAAACGCCATGCTTTGCGATAGCCTCCCGGCAAGGGCATACCAAAGTTACGAGCTACATTGTCTTTGGTATCGCGTCCCTTTTGATGGCCGATAACAACGACTGGCCGACCTTCCAAGCGGGCTACACCACCAACTAGGGCAGGATCATCGCTTCCACCGCGATCTCCATGGAGTTCAAACCAGTCATCAAAAATAGTTTGAACATAATCCAAAGTACTCGGACGACGAGGATGTCGAGCCAACTGCAAACGCTGTAAAGGATTTAGTCTACTGAAAATCTTTCTATGCAGCTCGTAATAGGTGTTTTCTAGCTGTGAAACCTCCTTGGAGAGATCTACGCTGTCGTCCTCAGCAGACTGCTTCAATTGTTCTATTCTTGTCTCAATTTCCCAAAGTGGTTTTTCAAACTCTAAAAGGAAAACTCTAGCTTCTGTTTTACTCATTTTTTTAAGTTATTTTTGATTACTGTTGCTGCTCAAGCCTCAGAACAGCCATGAAAGCCTCTTGGGGGACATCTACAGTACCTATTGATTTCATTCTTTTTTTCCCTTTTGCCTGTTTATCAAGTAATTTCTTCTTGCGAGAAATATCACCCCCATAACACTTGGCCAACACATCTTTACGAAGAGCCGGGATATGTTCACTGGCTATTATCTTTGCTCCAATGGCAGCTTGGATGGGTATTTTAAACTGGTGGCGTGGAATAAGCTCCTTGAGTTTTTCGGTCAGGGCGCGCCCAACACTGTAGGCCTTGTCACGATGTACTATCATGGCCAGTGCGTCAACCCCGTCACCATTGACCATTATATCTAGCTTGACAAGAGGGTTTTCCCTGTAGCCAATTAGATGATATTCCATGCTGGCATAACCACGCGAACGAGATTTTAGCTGATCAAAAAAATCAGTTACTACTTCAGCTAATGGCATCTCATAGATTAATGTTGTGCGGGTTTTGGTAAAGAATCGCATATCTTTGAAAACACCTCGCCTGGCTTGACACAGCTCCATCAGGGAACCAACATATGTTTCAGGTGTGATCATTTCCACCTGGATATAGGGCTCTTCTATCGCCTCTCTTTGTTGAATTGGCGGCAATTGACTTGGATTGTCAATCTCTATTACCTCACCATCGATATTGGTCACCCGGTAAACCACAGAGGGCGCCGTGATAATCAAATCCAAATTATATTCTCTCTCTAGACGTTCTTGTACTATTTCCATGTGGAGCAACCCCAAAAAACCACAACGAAATCCAAAGCCCATGGCGCTGGATGTCTCTGGCTCATAAGAGAGAGCGGCATCATTGAGCTTGAGCTTTTCTAGAGCCTCTCTAAGATCTCCATAGCGATCTGAATCTATAGGGAAAAGACCACAGAAGACCATTGGCTTGGCTTCAGTATAACCTGGTAAAGCTTCTACCGCCGGTTTAGCCACAAGTGTAATGGTATCTCCGACTCTTGCATCTATCACCGACTTGATTGAGGCCGACAAATAACCAACCTCACCTGCATGGAGTTCATCAACAGGGATCTGATTTGGCGACAGTACTCCTAGCTCGTCTATATCATGCTCCTTGTCTGCAATCATCAAAAGAATGCGATCTCCTTTTTTCAAGCGACCGTCCATTATGCGAAAATAGACAATCACACCTCTATAAGGATCATAGTAACTATCAAAAATGAGAGCACGAAGAGGATTTTCTACAGTATCCTGTGGCGGTGGTACATGTTTGACAATAGATTCTAAAATATCTTCAATGCCAATACCTGATTTGGCCGAAGACTTGATCACATCAGTACAGTCGAGACCTACTATCTCTTCTATCTCCTCAGCCACTCTATCCGGCTCGGCGCTCGGCAAGTCTATCTTGTTAAGAACTGGAATAATCTCAAGGTTATTATCCAGAGCCAGATATACGTTCGCCAAAGTCTGGGCCTCCACCCCTTGCGAGGCATCTACTACCAATAGAGCTCCTTCACAAGCTGCTAAAGAACGAGACACTTCATAGGAAAAATCGACATGTCCTGGAGTATCGATCAGGTTCAATACATAATCCTTGCCATCTTTAGCCCTATAGTTCATGCGGGCGGCCTGAAGCTTGATCGTGATGCCGCGCTCGCGCTCTAGATCCATATTGTCTAGAAACTGTTCTTTCATCTCTCTAGGCTGTACTGTCTTGGTAACCTGCAAAAGACGATCAGCCAGAGTAGATTTACCATGGTCAATATGGGCAATAATGCAGAAGTTGCGGATAAGAGAAACCGGGACCTCAGTCATATAATATTAATCACTATAGATATTTTCCATTCTAAGGTCTCTTCAGTCTCTTTGTAACTCTCTTGTAACAAGGTAGGGGTTCATGACCGAGATCAGGGATCTGCTCAAATTTCCTCTCTGAGCTGATCTAGAACATTACGATCCTCTAGAGTTGAAATATCTCCCACGATCTCCCCGCCACTGGCCAAACTCCGCAAAAGACGCCGCATGATTTTACCAGATCTGGTTTTAGGCAGAGAATCAGTAAAACGAATTTCTCCAGGTTTGGCAATAGCCCCAATTTGGTCAGTGACATGTTTTTTGAGGATTGTTGCTAGGTCATCACTTTGGCTATAGCTACTTTCTAGCGTAACAAAAGCAAAAATCTCTTCCCCCTTGATGGGATCTTTTTTGCCTACTACAGCAGCTTCAGCTACTGCAGGATGCGACACAAGAGCCGATTCTATTTCCATAGTGCCCAAACGGTGTCCTGAAACATTGATCACATCATCAACTCGTCCCATCACCCAGAAATATCCGTCTTCATCTTGCTTAGCGCCATCACCTGCAAAATAAAAATACTGACCATCTATTGGTTGAATATGCTCCCAATAACTCTCTCGGAAACGTTCAGGATTACCATAAACTGTTCTCATCATGCCGGGCCAAGGGTACTTGATTGTCAGATAACCACCTACATTGGCATTGAGTGACTTGCCATTTAGATCAACGATTTCAACCTGAATACCAGGTAATGGCTGGGTACAAGATCCAGGCTTTGTGGGGATCACGCTCGGTAAAGGTGCAATCATGATTCCCCCGGTTTCAGTCTGCCACCAGGTATCCACAATTGGACAGCGCTCACCACCTATAACCCGGTGATACCATATCCAGGCCTCTGGATTAATGGGTTCGCCCACAGTACCTAGTAGACGAAGTGATGAAAGATCCCTGGAATTGGGAAGCTTTTCGCCCATCTTCAGCCAAGCCCTAATAGCAGTAGGAGCAGTATAAAAAACAGTTACGCCATATTTTTCAATCAAATCCCAAATACAACCAGGATTGGACTCTCGAGTGACTCCCTCATACATGACAGTAGTGGCACCATTGGATAGAGGTCCATAGACAATATAGCTATGTCCAGTAATCCATCCCACATCAGCTGTACACCAATAGACATCGGTATCTTGCAAATCAAATACCCATTTGGTTGTCATATGACAATAGAGGCTGTAACCGCCAGTGGTATGTACAACTCCCTTGGGAGTTCCGGTAGTCCCACTGGTATAAAGAATAAAAAGCATATCCTCACTGTCCATTTCTTCAGCTGGACATTCTGCAGATACAGTTGCCTTCAGTTCATGCCACCAGTAGTCCCGTCCTTGTACCATTGCCGTCTCGTTTTTAGTTCTCTCAACAACCAATACCTTCTCTACTGAAGGTGCGCCATTGTCAGCAAGAGCTAAATCAACCTGTGGCTTCAATAGTACTATTTTATCCTTGCGATACCCACCATCTGCAGTTATCACCAATTTGACTTGAGCATCATTTAGCCTATCCTTAATTGCTTCCCGGCTGAATCCACCGAAAATTACAGTATGGGCTGCCCCGATCCTGGCGCAGGCTAGCATAGCAATAGCTGCTTCAGGAATCATGGGCATATAAATAGCGATGCGATCTCCCCTGCATGCACCTAGCTGCTTGAGGGCATTGGCGAATTGACATACCTCTCTATGGAGTTGGGCATAGGTGATGATGCGAGAATCACCGGGTTCCCCTTCCCAAATAATAGCGGCCTTATTCTTTCGCCAATTCTGCAGATGCCGATCCAAGCAATTGTAGGAAATATTTAATTTGCCACCGACAAACCACTTGGCATGAGGAGGTTGCCAGTCCAGTACATGCTCCCATCGCTTGAACCAATACAGCTCATTCTCGGCCAGTTCTGACCAAAATTTTTCCGGCTCTTCAATAGATCTAGCTCTGAGATCTTGATATTCCTTGAGGGTTTTAATATTAGATTTTTGTATAAATTCAGTAGATGGCTCGAACTTGCGACCTTCCTGTAGGACTGATTCTATATTGTTTTCTTTGTTCATGATTTTCGGCGAATTATCCTGAAGAATATTATCTCAAACTCTGCTCAAGATTCTAGAAGATCTCTAACAGACTTTTAGCCCAACCCAAGATAAGAACCTTTGATATTCAACCAGGAAGCGGGATATTTCTTTCTCATTGGGAGATGTATACCCCGCCCACTCTATCTTTGAGAAGACGCACTGCTTTTGTGCTCTATCTCGGGTTTCAGTATTTCCAGGGATTTGGCCAGCTGAGGATCACTTAGGGTGCCAATCTTTTCCCTATTGGACTGGAGTTCCTTGCGATCGGCATCTGTGAGATCTATCACGACATCGGGCTCAATACCATGCTTGTTGATATCTCTGCCGCTGGGGGTAAGGTACTTGGCGATCGTTACAGCCATACCAGAACCATCAGCTAGCCCCCGCACAGACTGCACTAGTCCCTTGCCAAAGGTTTTGGTTCCAACCAGTTTGGCCCGGCGATTATCCTGGAGTGCTCCAGAAAGGATTTCACTGGCACTGGCCGAACCACCGTCAACCAAAATAACTAGTGGTTTATCAGTTAGAGCAAGGTTATTAGCCCTATAGCGCTCTTTTTCGCCTTGTCGCTCGACTGTCGATACAATAGTTCCTTCTTTGAGCCACTGCCGGGCAATATCTACGGCTGCATACAGAAGACCACCAGGATCAGAGCGCAAATCCAATATGTAACCTTTGACGTGCTGCTGCTCTAGCCTTTCAATGGCATGGCGCATCTCATCCCCTGCCTGGGCACTGAATTGGTTGAGACGAATATAGCCAACCGATCCCAGTGGGGTATCTTGGACGTGAAAGCGAACTGGATGAATTTCGATTTTGGAACGCACCAAAGAATAGTCGATCTCTTTACTTCCTCTTAGGACAGTAAGAACAATCTTAGTACCTGACTCTCCTCTGATTAACTTAACAGCATCCTGTACATCCATTCCCTTGGTACTTTTACCATCAATCTTGATAATGATATCTTTTGATTGGATACCAGCTTTTAAAGCTGGACTACCTTCAATGGGGCTTGATACCACCAACTGACCGGTTTTTTCCTGTTTGCCCAGTTCCAGTCCTACCCCAGAGAGCTCACCTGAGGTCTGGATTTGCATATCCTTAAACTCTTCAGGGTCCATAAAGCGTGTATAGGGATCACCCAGTTTTTTGAGCATCTCTCGAATAGCCTTATAAGCCTGCTGTCTATTTTCATAATTCCTGCCCAGATAATTGCTACGTACAGCTTGCCAGTCGGTTCGGTTAAACGTACCATCGACATAATTTCTATTGACGATCTGCCATACCTCGTCGATCACCTCTTTGGGGCTTTCCTGAAAAGACGCCTGGCTAGCTGACCAATGCAACAATCCAGCTCCAGTGATAGTGGCTGTAGTCAGTAATAATGCCGTAGCTCCGCGAAGCAATTCACGCTTGTGAATATTACCCATAAATCTTGTCTTTTCTCCTGCTGAGTGTGAGAAACCTGTTACCATCTTCCACTCAACTCTAACATAGCTGTATGTTACTGAGTTGAGTGACTGGATTTGTCTGACCATATCATCTTGATCTTTGTTAAAAATTTTGACAAAAAACATAAAATGATGATAAAATCCTCACCAATTCCGAGCTCGCTTTAAAATGACTGATTCTTCTCTAACTCGTACAGAACTAGACAATACACGAAAACGAAAAAAAAATCAAAGAATTAGTAATTTACTTTTACTGATTTGGCGTCTGATTTTTCTCTCATCCTTGGCAGTTGGTGCTTCCTACTTTGTCAACTCATCAGCCTCGATGATTCGCAGTTCTTCGGAAATAGAAATAGAAGGTAACCAAAAACTTTCCAAGCAAGAGGTTCGTTCGTGGCTAAAGATAACATACCCACAGATGCTATGGTCCTTGCCCATAGCCCAACTCTCTAAAATACTGCGAGATGAACCGCCATTGGAGTCAGCTAAAATCACTAGAGAGATTTTGCCACCCAAGCTAACTATAGTTGTTAAGGAAAGGAAACCAGTTGCTATAGCCAATACTGGCAAGGAACAAGGATTTTTAGATGCTGGGGGAACTTGGATTAATAAAGGTTTTTATCCCAAAGATAGCGATATTGGACACAACATAAGTTTGACCGTTAAGGGATTCAATGATCGTTATCGTTCGGACTGGAGTAAACTCTACAGGCATTTACCTAATTCTTTGGTTAGGATAAAATCTATAGACTGGGCTAACCCTGATAATTTGATATTGCAAACGGAATTAGGTGATGTCCATATTGGAGCTTACAATGATAAGGATTTCGTAACGAAGATTTTAGTACTTAACAAGATGAAGAATCTAACAAGTAGATTACCTAGCGAGAGAATTGCCTATATTGATCTGAGTAATCCGCAAAAACCAACCGTCCAGGTTATACCTGAGGCAAAGGATCCAGAGAAGTTACCTTGATTTGCTGCACAACCAATCTAGGCGGATAGATAAAACTTGAGACAGAAAAAGACATAGTAAGTAATAATATATAGATTATTACTTCGCAATTAGCCTATTTGCTAGACGGTAAACATTATAAATAAAGTACTGAGATGGTAAATTTAGATGATTACAGCATAAAAAATACTGAGATGGTAAATTTAGATGATTATAGCCATTCTAATCCAGAGGCAATCATTGCCTCCCAACTGACAGTAGAGGTAGATAAATTGGGAATCGTGCCTAGTAATATTGCAAGAATCAAGGTAATTGGAGTTGGTGGTGGTGGCTGCAATGCAGTTGATCGTATGGTTGAAGCCGGAGTAGCAGGGGTTGAATTTTGGGCTATCAATACTGATGCCCAAACTCTTGCTCATTCCAAAGCTTCTCTCAGGCTGCAAATAGGTCAAAAACTGACAAGAGGACTCGGTGCTGGGGGTAATCCATCTATTGGTCAAAAGGCTGCCGAAGAATCACGTGATGAGATTGCCAAAGCAATTGAAGATACAGATTTGGTTTTCATTACCTCTGGGATGGGTGGTGGAACCGGAACTGGTGCAGCGCCGATTGTAGCAGAGATAGCCAAAGAAAAAGGATGCTTGACAGTCGGTGTCGTGACTCGTCCTTTCACTTTCGAAGGACGCAGAAGGATGCAACAGTCTGAAGAGGGGATTAATAATTTACAAAGCTCGGTAGACACACTGATTGTCATTCCCAACAACAAACTACTCTCGGTTATCTTACCGGATACTCCCATTAAAGAATCTTTCAGGATGGCCGATGAGGTTTTGCGTCAAGGAGTTCAAGGTATATCAGACATTATCACTATTCCAGGTTTAGTCAATGTTGATTTTGCCGATATTAGAACGGTAATGGCTGATGCAGGTTCTGCCTTGATGGGTATAGGAGTGGCTTCAGGCAAATCCAGAGCCAGAGAGGCCGCAACTGCCGCAATATCATCTCCAATGTTGGAATCAACTATTGAGGGCGCTAGGGGAGTTGTTATCAATATCACTGGAGGACATGATCTCAGTCTTGCTGAAGTGACAACTGCAGCCGATACCATCTATGAAATAGTAGATCGTGATGCCAATATAATTTTTGGCGCGGTAATAGATGAGAAAATGCAAGGTGAGATAAGGGTTACTGTAATTGCTACTGGTTTTAACCCTACTCCAGAGAAATCCAACTTGCCAATGATTGCGGGTAAAAAAATAATAAAATCCCCTCTACCAGAGAACAATGATAATGATGATGTTGTACTTCCTGAATTCTTGAAGAAACTTCGAGCTCAACAGCGATAATACAGTCCGGATATCTTTTTGATTTTAGGGAAAAAACTTATGACAAACCAACCAGAAACAACTTCTAAAGTAACTTCGCTGAATTGTCTGGTTGGTTCTTTAATTTCTGGCTTCCTCGCTTTTTTGCTATATCAACTGACACAATCCATCGCCCAAAGTTTTGCTCAAAAGCCTATTACTGTCTCTCAACCATGGGCTATTCAACTAGCAACTGCAGTTAGAACTTTAGTAGTGGGAATGAGCAGTTTGGCAACTGGGCTATTTGCTTTATCTACTGTGGGTTTAATACTTTTGGCAGGGCAGCTCATTTTTCAGAAGATGAGATCTTCGCCAAACATTGAAGAATAGATTTTTAGATCGTTAAAGACAAGCTAATGGATCCGCAAAAAAAGGATAACCAAGCTCAGCACTGGGCAAGTATATTTGCTTCACTGGCTGCAATAATCAGTGCAACGACTGGGGCTTTCGTTGCTTATTACAACCTTAAAAGACCAGCCCCCTCCCCAATCATTCGAATTGAAGGCTCTTCCACTCCAATTAGTAGACCTATATTTACTCCTTTGGTCAAATCAACTCAACCAGTTGCTTTTCCTACGCCAGAGTTGTCGCCAGCAATCATTAAACCGACGCAATTGCTCCCTTCACCCTCAGTTACTCCGATCATTCAACCATCACAAATTCCACCTACCCCGTCTATCAGCCCCTCTCCAAGTAATCAAATATTCAATACTCCTTCTCCTGATATCCCAAATTCATCATCTCCTAGCAATTAGAAAGTTAATTATTATTCTTGGAATTTCTCATTTCTTCTATGGTATTTTTTAAAATACTAGCTAAGGGAACTGCAATAATTAAACCTAGAACCCCTCCAAATTTTCCACCTAGAAATAAAGATACAATCAGCCAAACTGGATTCAAACCAGTCATATTTCCCATCAGTCTTGGTGAGATAAGCTGATCGTTGATTTGGTTTACGAGGATAGTTACAATCAAAACTTTTATACCTAAAAAGACATTATTCAAACTTACCAAAATGCTTATTAAGATAATTGTCAAAAAGCTAGCAAAAGGAATCAACATGGATACACCAATACATATCCCAAACAATAAAGAATATGGAACTCCCAAAAAAGCCAGTGCTATGGTCTGGGCAACACTCAACATCCCAGCCAATATGCACTGGGTGGCAAAATAAGTGCGAAAAGTTTCGTTGATTAATCGCTGCATTCTACTGTTCCAGGGTTGAGGTACCCAACTAAAGATTCCATACCATATCTTTTGACCATTGAGTACCAAAAATACAGTCAAAATCATAACCAGAAAGATATTGATCAAACTGTTAATTGCCCCCAGGAGAAGATAGAGAATCTGACTGGTCAGAATTTGAATAAAACTGGATATTTTTTGTACAATTTGCAGCAGAAGTTGCCTAAGCTCGTTGGAATATTTTTGGGTTATAGCCCATTTTTTAAGATCTTCAACATGTCCTGTGCCCGACTGTAACCAGTGGGGGATACTGTTGATTAAATCATTGAGCTGTTTAATGAGTAAGGGGAAAACTGTAGTCGATAAAATAAAAACAATAATCAGTGAGACAAACAGAACGAAAAAAATTGACAAAGTTCTTCCTAGTCCTTTTCTTTCTAAAAATCCAATAGGGAAATCCAGAAGAAAGGCAAAGAGAGCTGAAGTCACCAAAACACTTATTAAAGGCTCTAAATAACCAATTAAAATAAATAATAGCCATCCATTGATAAATGCCAAAGGAAAATATAAGCTTAAACGCAACCAAGTTGGTAATCTTCTGAGTTGTTCTATCATTTCCAATAGATGTCAGGTTATTTTAATTACTTTATCAAAATATATTACATGTATCTTGCTGAAAATCTTTCTATTTCGAAATGGAAAGCGGAAACTTATTGCCTCTGGCAGTCCCCATCACATTTTTTATAGATTCTGACTCCATCGAGACTATCGACCAGTTTATATTTCTCATTGATAATCCTATTAAGTTCCGGAGATGATTCATGTCCCTGAGTCTGAGTGTCATGAAAATAAAACATATTTGGACTGACAGCGTCAACAAAGATGCCAGGTGAAGAATTATTAAGATCATCTATAAATCTTTTTATGTAGTAACCTTTTAGGGGCGTAGATATAATCTGCCCTCCAGTCACACTATCTCTAACACCTTGGATTGTTCCGGTTGCTACATATAATTTTGGGGCCCAACCCCAAACGACCATCGTCTCACCGGGACTAACATATTGAGCGATAACTTTTTCTAAAGGGCTATGATACTGTGTTAATAATTCTTTTTGTTTCAACAGATTCGGATTGTCGTATCTTATAAAAAATAAGCCTTGTGCTATGCCAACTAAAAATATGTATATTAAAAAATTAAATAATAATTTAACGGGGAAATTACCAAAAGAATCTTTAAAACTAAAATTAATAGTGATTTTTTGAAGTTCACCCAAACATACACCTATAAAAAATCCACAAGGAATCACCAAAAATATTAGATAATGATCAAAATAATTTCCAGGCTTGAGCACACTATAAAGAGACAATAATAATTGCAATACACTATAATACACCAAATAAAAAGATTGAGATCTTTGGCGATCTTGGATTTTAAAATATTGGAAAAATGCCAAAATTGGAGTCAAAACAAAAAGCATTGATCCAGCTAGACAAAACAAAACCCGAGTTGAGAAAAATAAATTAAAAACATAACCCAAATATATATTAAAAAGTGAGGTTTTTTCAGAATGCTTTATTGTAGAAATTTCATTAGAGATTTTGAAGACACCTGAAGAGTAATTCAACAGATTTTCTTGGATATAAGATTTCCAAAAATCATCAAAAAGAGAAAATTTTAATAGGTAAGTAAGAGTAATCAGTGAAAATACAGTTAATGATAAACCAAATAAAATTACACTTTTACTTAATTCAATTTTATTTCTACTTTGCCTATAAATAATATGGATAGACATAAGGGCTAGAGCAAACGCTATAGGAACTGCCTGGAACTTTGCAAAGGGAATAGCCCCTAATAAGAATCCAGAAATGATTCTGATTTCTTGCCTAGGGTATCTGTAAGAGAAGCATATTGCCAACAAGGCCATAGCCAAAATTGCCATAGGCATATACTCGCTAGAATAGTATAAAATATCATAGATTGGCATAACAGCAAAAGTAATTACTACTAAAAAAATAGCTGATCTTGCAATTAATTTGTTATAGATAAAATTGAGTGAATAATAAAGCGATAATACCGATATTAAAACCAGTAAAATAGCTATTATTCTAGCTGAAGCATATTCAAGTCTTATTCCCAGTAAAAGTGGTAATGTTAGTGGAAAGATGTTCAGTGGTCCAGAGCTTCCAGTATCGACTGATTTCCAAAACAATGGATCTTTAAATAATTTCATTCCTGCAGCTATAAATTGACTTTCATCAACATTCATTTCTGGTAATAATAAACTAGACCATCTTCCTACTATAGTAAATAAAATAATAGAAATTATGAAAATATTATCTGATAGTAGATATTTATTTTGCTTGATAAATAAAAAATGATTCTGTATAAAATACACGCCATATATAATAAGAAAAAATAAAAAGGATAACCCAAATAATATTTTCTGTATTAGAAGAATATTGTTGTTATTGGCAAAGTTCAGAAGGAAATATCGTAAATCCACCAGGTTGTTGTTCATATAGTTTTACCAAATTAAAAATAGTCTAGCTTATTTGGGTTCCTGTTAAACCTGTTATCCTAGAATTTTTTATATAAGCTCAAGTGCCAATTAAGTTAGAATTAACAAAATAGAATTGAATGAATAGCAATTGAGTAGATCCATTATTGAGCCTATGCCTTGGCCTCGTATTTTTAGTACTATTGTAGCTATTGCGATAGCTGTAGTTATGGTTATCCTTGGAGGATGGTACTTTAGTGCGGCGCTAGCAGTACTGGTTTTTCTGGGTGAGTTGGAATATTTCAATATGGTCAAGGCTAAGGGTATTACTCCGGCCACCAAGATGACTATTTTTCTATCAATTTGTCTTCTGGTTATTTCCACAATCTCTTCTAATTTGGCGGATGCGGTTTTTCCGCTTACCGGGACTTTGATATGTTTTTATCTTCTTTTTCAGGGTAAACTTGCCACAATTGCTGATATTTCCACATCATTGCTTGGTCTTTTTTATGGTGGATATTTACCTAGTTACTGGATTAGATTGAGGGTGGGATTAGATATCAACAATACCGGAGGATTTGTACTACCTTCGTGGCAACATTTTAGAGATTTACCGTTGGCTTTGACAGTAACTATTGTTGCTTTTGGTTGTATCTGGGCTTCTGATATTGGGGCCTATGTGATGGGAAAATGGCTTGGCAAAACCAGACTCTCAGATATCAGTCCAAAAAAAACAGTTGAAGGTTTTCTTTTTGGGATTTTGGGTAGTATTTTGATAGCTGAATGGGGAGCATATGAGCTCCAGTGGATGTATTGGCAGATAACTGGGCTTTCACTTGGAGTTCTAATAAGTATTGTAAGTCTTCTGGGAGATTTAACCGAGTCTATGATGAAAAGAGATGCAGGCTTTAAAGACTCAGGAGAATTAATCCCGGGACATGGAGGGATATTGGATCGGGCGGATAGTTATGTTTTCACCGCTCCTTTGGTTTATTATTTCGTTACACTGCTATTGCCGATACTATAAAACAGGGACTAGTATTGCTACTAACCCCTATTAGACAAGGTCATCTATTTCTTGCTTCCTTTCCGGTTTGAATATAAAGTATCAGCAAAAAAACGGTGGGGACTAAAACAAATAGAATACTGGCAATAAAACCTAGATTGTTAACTTGCATTTAATTGTTACCTCTTCAAACGGAACTAACTAACCCTTTTTTAGAATATCATTGCTCAATGACAGTTTTTGAGATAAGTCACGAAAATGTTCTCCTCTTTCTTCAAAACTAGAATATTGATCAAAGCTGGCACAAGCTGGAGATAAAAGCACGATCTTTGCCCCAGTAGATTTCGCGAGTTCCAAAGATCTAGAAATTGCTTTTTCCATATCCCCAATCTTTTCAAAATTCTGATATCCAGATTTTTCCAAATGTTCAGCAAAAAGTTCAGATGCATCTCCAATCAAAAGAACAGCAGTAGCTCTTGATCTGATGCTTTTTAGCCAAGCGCTATTGTCTCCCTCCTTGGACTGCCCTCCGGCTATTAGAACGAAAGAACCATCAACTGCTTCCATTCCAACTTGGGATGCATCGTAATTAGTGGCCTTGCTATCGTTTATATAATCAATACCATCAACAGTGCAAATTTTCTCCAGACGATGTGCAACTCCTGAAAAATTGCTCATTGCCTCTACAATCGCCCCTTTGTCAATATTGGCAAGGCGAGCAACTGCTACGGCCATCAAAAGATTTTGTTGGTTGTGATTGCCAGGCATCTTAAAAATATCAATTGGCATAATCAACTCACCAAAGGCTTTAATCGAATTATCTTCGAGATATACTCCAGAATCATCCAATAGACTTTTGGTACTTGTCCAATGTAGCTTCTCTACAGAACCTAATCGATCTGAGAGATTCTGATCATCCCTGTTGAAAATCTTGTGTTTACTACGTTCTAGAAGACTGGCTTTGATTTTAAAATATTTATCCATTGTCTTGTGACGTTTGAGATGATCTGGAGTAAATGTTGTCCAAACTCCTATTGTTGGAGCTAATTTACTAGAGGATTCGATTTGATAACTACTGATTTCGGCAATTAACCAATCTAGCTGTTGAGAATTATTGAGGATCAACTCACAGGCGGCATAACCAATATTCCCGCAGGCCTGCACATTGAGTCCCGCGCAGCGAAATATTGCTTCAACCAACGCAGTAGTGGTAGTCTTACCATTGGTTCCGGTAATGGCAACCCAAGGTATATGGGAGAGATTTCTATAGGCTAGCTCTATTTCTCCAATAACATCTATATTCTTTTCCCTGGCTTGTTCTAGAAGAGGAATATCCCATGGCACTCCTGGACTAACTACAATTAGACTGGGTTTTTCCTCTCCCTCGAGAGAAGGAAGATGATTCAAATGAACCTCAATCCCTTCTTGAGAAATCTCTTGGGACAGTTTTTGCAAGCTTGCGGTATGGTTAGAGTCACTCAAGACAACTTGCCAACCAGATTGGTAAAGAACTCTGGCAGCAGCGATGCCTGAGCGCCCCACACCTATTACAAGTGCTCTTGCTGGAGTGGCTCTGCCTGTAATAAGGTCAGAAAACTGCATAGTAGACAAAAATTAAAAATATCAGGAATACAAGTCTTATTTGGGACGAATCTTATCATATTTTCAGATCACAATCTTTCTAGGCTATAGAGAAGTGAAGATAGCTAACATTATTTCGTCAAACTATTTTAGAATATAGTCAAATGTCAAAAGGAGTTTTTGGTTAGCCGTGTTTGTTCTTAAGGGTTATGAATATCTGCTAGGTTTTCTGTTTACATGTAGCCTGGTTCCCATTTTGGCGCTAAGCGCATCTAAACTTCTCAGACCCAGTGGTGGCGGCCCGGAGCGAAAAACAACGTATGAATCTGGGATGGAGCCGATTGGAGGGGCCTGGATTCAGTTCAACATTCGCTACTATATGTTCGCCCTTGTTTTTGTGGTGTTCGACGTAGAGACTGTTTTTTTATATCCCTGGGCAGTTGCCTTTAACCAACTTGGCCTGTTTGCTTTTGTCGAAGCCCTGATTTTTATTGCCATCCTGGTAATTGCTCTAGTCTACGCTTGGAGAAAAGGTGCACTGGAGTGGTCATAATGTATAAAGCTAAAAAACAAATTGGAATTTTCTTCTCATGACAACCAATCCCATTGTTGATCTAGAAAGTTTGAGGCGCCGAGATAGTGAGAAGGTTCTCAACCCTGCTAGTTGCGCGCAGGTCACTCAGGATCTTTCAGAAAATATCATACTGACCACAATTGATGACTTGTACAATTGGGCTCGTTTATCAAGCTTATGGCCATTGATGTATGGAACAGCCTGTTGTTTCATTGAATTCGCTGCGTTAATAGGTTCACGTTTTGATTTTGACCGCTTTGGTTTGGTTCCTCGGTGTAGCCCCAGGCAAGCGGATCTATTGATCACAGCTGGTACAGTTACAATGAAAATGGCTCCTGCTTTAGTTCGTCTATATGAACAGATGCCTGAGCCCAAGTATGTTATAGCCATGGGAGCCTGCACTATTACTGGTGGTATGTTCAGTAGTGACTCCACCACAGCAGTCAGAGGTGTAGATAAATTAATTCCAGTAGATATTTATATTCCAGGATGTCCTCCCAGGCCAGAAGCGATTATTGATGCCATTGTCAAGTTGCGCAAGAAAGTTGCCAATGACTCCATGCAAGAAAGAGCAACTATTCAGTCACAGACACATCGCTATTATTCAACACCTCACAATATGAAACCAGTCGAACCAATTCTAACTGGTAAATATTTAGCTAGCGAGACAAGACAATCGCCACCAAAAGAACTTGCTTTCTCTGCTGGCTTACCTTCGGTCTTGATCCAAGAACAACAAAAGGAGGCTGTAAGTGAGTGAAGAAATATCCCAATCCGGACAAGAGAGCTCAGCAATAGCCTCAGTAGGTGAGGTATCTCGCTGGCTAAGTGAAAATAGTTTTGACAATGAGCCACTAGAGAGAGATCATCTGGGAATTGAAACAGTAAAGATTGAATCTTCCTTTCTCCTGCCAATCTCTGCTGCTCTCTATGCCTACGGATTCAACTATTTACAATGCCAAGGCGGAATTGACTTGGGTCCCGGACAAGAATTAGTCAGTTTCTATCATTTACTCAAGGTTGCTGACAATGTAGAAAAGCCAGAAGAGCTAAGATTAAAGGTCTTCCTGCCAAGAGATAATCCAGTAGTGCCTTCACTTTATTGGATTTGGAAGGCTGCAGATTGGCAAGAGCGCGAGACCTATGACATGTACGGAATTGTATATCAAGGACATCCAAATCTTAAGAGAATTCTTATGCCCGAAGACTGGGTAGGCTGGCCACTTCGTAAGGACTATATTTCGCCTGAATTTTACGAGTTGCAAGATGCTTATTAACTCATCAACCAATAAAATTCCTAGCTTAGTTGATTACTTCTAGTCTTCTGGTTTGGCAATCATTGAATAAAAGATTTAAAATATAGGTTATAAAAGAATGAAAAGAGTTCACTTTTTGTTCTTTTTTTATTTTGGAAAAAGGAAAGGAATTCATGTCTAACTTCCTAACCATTAACAAAGAAAGTTTTAAAATATCGTTTGCACCTCTTCGAATAGAGGAAGTTTACTCATTGGTTGACACCCCGTCCAATGGAGCCATAGTAATAATGAGTGGAACTGTTCGAGATCAAACGGCTGGTAAAACCGTTACCTATTTAGAATATCAAGCTTATCAGCCGATGGCTTTGGAAGTCTTTTCTCAAATAGCAAAGGAAGTACAAAGGCGCTGGATCGAGGTTAACACATTGGCGATTCATCATCGCATTGGGCGCTTAGCAATTGGGGAAATCAGTGTTTTAGTGGCTGTTGGTTCGCCGCACAGAGCAGATGCCTTTGCAGCTTGTAACTATATCATTGATGACCTTAAACACAATGCACCAATTTGGAAGAAAGAATTTTGGCTCGATGGATCCAGTGATTGGACCAGTATTGCTCAATGCGATCATCTCGTTTGAATTTAACCTTCAAAAATTGTTTTTCTAAGCCATGAACAATCAGATCTTTGAAAGGGACAGTTCTTATGCTTCTCTACGCTCTAGAAATCGCTGGATAGAAACCTTCTATATATTGGGTTTATTGTTGATAGCAAGTTTATTAATGATTTTTCATTTGGGCAATTTGCCATTAACAGCAGAGGAAATCCTAGTAGTTGAGAATGCTTTGCAAAGCTCTGACAAGTTTGTAATATTTCCCCTACTCCCAAGATTGATTTCTCTCAGTTACGCTCTAAATGGCCATGTTGTCAATGCCTGGACTACTCGGCTTCCTCTGGCAATTTTAACAGCATTGTCGGTTCCTTTGCTATATAGCCTCACTGGTGAGCTGTATGCAATGAGAAGACCCAAAATCCTTATCTCGTTAATGTACTTAACAACTTTCCCTGTAGTCTGTTCCGGTCGATTAGCCAATTTGACTGGAGTGAGTCTTTTTGTTTCTATTTGGACTATAGGTTGTCTTCTACGCTCAAGACGCAACCTCATTTGGAGTATAGGGATTGGTTTGGGTTTGGGACTTAGTCTACTAACTGATGGGATAATTTTTCTGATATTATTCTCGATAATATTGTTGTTTTTATATTTAGATACGCCTAGACTACTAACTTCTCTATATTTTTGGATTGGTGTTTCTTTGGGGGTGATACCTGTTTTTTTTGGGCATGTACCTTCGATAAACTTTCATACTTCTATCGCCATATTGATTCCTTATAAAAATTCTTGGCGGAGTCTTTTAGATATCATAGGTCTTTCTTTGCCCTGGCTTGTATTCTGGTTCTCTGGTCTAAAATTTGCTCTCAATGCATATTGCTGGAGCTGGTCCAAGCTGATTCTGAGTTGGTTGACAACAGTTTTTACTTTTGTTTTGTTGATTGGCACAAGAATGCCATATTTGGCAATACTCTCAATACCAGCTTTCTCTTTGGCAGGAGGGACAATTTTAGCCGAGGTTATGAATTGGCCTTCTGTTAGACCATATCCTCTCTACTGGAAAAACAGCCTTTCGGTACTATCTATACTCGCGTCGGCTTCTTGTATTTTAATAATTTATAAAACCCTATTGAATCCCTCTGGTATGCATCAGATGATTCTTGTAATTTTTGCTGCTTCTACTGTCACTTTGATCCTGGCAACTATCTTGATTGCTAAAAGAGATCAGCAATTTATAGCAATACTTTTTTGGGGAATGTACTTAGTACTACTATTGCTTTTGAATTCTTCGTATTGGACAGTTTTGATCTAAAAGCGCTTTGAGTAGTTTTCTCTGTAAAAGTTTTACAACAAAAAGCGCCCTATTTTTATCAATATTAGTCTTCTTCGTTTTCAAAACCGATTTGTTCGAGCTTAATATGCTTTCTACCTAAAACTATCTCGAATTCAGTACCTGGTTCTAGTCCCATCTGCTTAGTGTAGGCTGCGCCAATTAATAAATTATAATTGTTCTGAACACTAATTCTATAGCTGGCAGAGCGACCTCCTTTTCCCTTGCCATTGGAAGAAATATCAAGATCAATTCCTTCTGCATCAATTAAGGCATTAAGAAATTTCATCATGTTAACTCTCTTTAAACCTTGTTTGGTCTCAGTATAATAGCCACATGCCTTGGCTTTATCTTCTCTAGAATGGTCTTCAAGTTGTCTGACCTTATTTACTAAAGCCTGACCAGTTAGGGGGATAGATTGCTTATTTTTAGTCATTAATCTCTGATTGTTGTATAGAATGTTGATAGGTTGAGAACACTGATTTAACAAATTGAGCAATCAGCATAATAAATGCGCTACGCACATTCACTTTTATTAATAATATAATCACTCAAGAAAAAAATCAATTGTTTATCCCAATATCATACTTTTTATTTTTAATGTATATTTATGTTCTTATTAATTGCAAAGTTATCCAGTAAAATGTTGATATATAGGATTTCAGAAATATAAATTAAATAACAGAGAAGATAATGATTAAGTTGACCACCAAAGGTCACTATAGTGTCAAGGCCTTATTAGACCTGAGTTTACAGCCTGATTTTGGACCTTCTTCTAGTAAAGCAATTGCTCAAAGACAGAGCTTGCCTGCTCCCTATTTGGAAAAGTTATTGATCGAAATGCGCAAAGCGGGGCTTGTTAAATCAGTACGTGGATTACAGGGAGGGTATAAGTTGGCTTACTCTCCCGAAAAGATTTCCTTAGGGCAGATTTTATCTTCAGTAGGTGAAACTAAACTTCCTTTACCTAATCTTCAGTCAGATGGCGAACAAATTGAGGACTGGGTAACTCTCACACTCTGGAAACATCTCCATGAAAAGATTATACAAGCTCTAGAAAGCTTAACACTTGCCGATTTGTACTATGATGCTAGGAGTGCTCAGGCTGCTCAAATTGAGCCGGTTAATTTTGTTGTCTGATCAAATGGGGCAAGAGATCTGACAAAAACAGTACAATGTATCAAGATTTATTTATCAAGGTAAAGACTAAGATTCTGTGACAATTATTTTTCTTTCTGATTTTTCTTTTGTTCTTTTATCGGCTGCCATTATTGATCATGTTATAGGTGATCCTCGATCATGGTTACATCCAACCATGATTATGGGCTATTTGATTGAATCAGGTAAAAATTGGTCTTTGGCCTGCACTTCCAAAAGAAAATATCTTCGTTTGCTTGGTATTTTGTTGAATTTGACAATGGTCATAGGCAGTGGAATAGTCGGTTTTTTAATTGTTAAACTCTGTGATCAAATTTCTTCCTATTTAGCAATAGCTATTTCCGCTCTCATCTTAGCTAGTTGTTTTGCCACCAGAAGTCTGACAGATGCCGCAGAAGAAGTCATCTCCAAAGATGTCTCGCTGCCTCAAATGCGACAGTGTCTGGCTCAATATGTTGGCAGAGATACCGCAGGGCTAAATAGAGATGGGATCTACCGCGCTCTATTGGAAACAATTGCCGAAAATACACCAGATGGGGTGACTGCTCCACTTTTTTATGCTTTACTTGGAGCTTTGATTCCCGGAATTGGTCCAGTCCCTTTATCGCTGTCCTACAAAGCTGCCAGCACATTGGACTCAATGATTGGCTACAAAAGGGAGCCCTATACCTATATTGGTTGGTTTAGCGCCCGTTTGGAAGACTATCTCACTTGGATGCCATGTAGATTAACAGTATTAACTTTGGCGGTGCTATCGAGACAATCTAAAAGGATTCTAGCAATATGTAAAAGAGATGCCCCCAAAGATCCCAGTCCCAATTCCGGCTGGAGCGAAGCAGCCTATGCTGCTATTCTCAATGTGCAGCTAGGTGGCATCAATACCTATCAAGGAATTCAAAGAATCAAACCCAAATTGGGCGATGATCTAGAATCAATCTCCCCCAATACAATAAAACGTTCACTTATGCTGATGAGAAGTTGTTTTTGGCTTTGGTTAACAGGAGGAATTGCTCTAATTGAATTTCTTCGCTAGATCGCTGATGATGCTAGCCAACTCTGTATCTTGTATTGTAATTCCGCCGGCGTCATGAGTTATAAGATCTATTGTGACTCTGTTATAGACATTAAACCATTCTGGATGATGTCCTTTCGACTCGGCGACTAGAGCAACACTGCTCATAAAGCCAAAAGCTTCAATAAATGACTTAAACTTGAGATCCCGGTGGAGTTTACCCTCTAAAATTTCCCAATCTTTAAGTTGAGCCAATACATTGGCCAGTTCGATTTGTGAAAATGGTTTCATCATTAGGGTTTAAAATCAGCAAAGCAATGCCGTTTTCAATTTTTTTATCTTTAATCCCACATTATAACTCAAGAAATAACCTCTTTTTTTTGGCACGAGCCATCCGACATATGTAAAGCAATATTGCGATATGTAAAAGAATATGTTAAAAATAGGATATAGTCATTGACTAAAACGCAATCTTCTAATAGAGAGGTCAGTACAATGGAAAAAAAAGAGACGGGATTTGGTTTTAATAGTTTTTCCGAGAACTGGAACGGCCGCTTGGCAATGTTGGGTTTTGTTATCGGAATTGCAACTGAACTTTTAACCGGCAAAGGGATATTGGCTCAGCTTGGCTTGATGTAATAGGCTAGTTTCTTCTTGTTGATCAACCCTCTGTCTTTGATGTAAAGGTAGAGGGTTGAGACTTATTATAAAAAAAATAAATTGTCAAATCACTGTGATAACATCTTTTTGAGGATAAGTAGCAGAGGGTGTCAAAAGGAGTCACTGAAAATGCCGGAAAGCTCCCATAGCCAGATTAAGCAAAAAAATGTAATTGAGCCCATCAGGATTGGTGTTATTGGGGTGGGCAATATGGGACAGCATCATGCAAGGGTTCTCAGTTTACTCAAGGATGTAGAGTTGATAGGAATATCCGATCTTAATATAGAACGTGGACTTGATACTGCTGGTAAATATCGCATTCGTTTTTTTGAGAACTATATAGATTTATTACCTCATGTAGATGCTGTCTGCCTGGCCGTACCAACTCTATTGCATTATCGGGTTGGCTTAGACTGTCTACAGGCAGGAATTCACACCTTAATTGAAAAGCCTATTGCAGCAAGCATTGCCGAGGCAGAATCTCTGGTTAATGCGGCGGCTCAGTATAATTGCATATTACAGGTAGGGCATATAGAAAGATTTAATCCTGCTTTTCAAGAATTGAGTAAAGTCCTCAAAACCGAACAACTGCTAGCATTGGAAGCACATAGGATGAGTCCTTATTCACAAAGAGCTAATGATGTGTCTGTGGTTCTAGACCTGATGATTCATGATATTGATTTGATCTTGGAATTAGTGGATGCTCCTGTTGTTAAGGTGACCGCCAGCGGCAGTCGAGTCTCCCAATCCGGTTCTCTTGATTATGTAACTGCAACTTTGGGTTTTCTCAATGGTATTGTGGCTACCATTACCGCCAGTAAAATTACTCATCGCAAGATAAGACATTTGGCGGCCCACTGTAAAGCATCTCTGACTGAGGCAGATTTTCTCAATAACGAGATTTTAATCCACAGGCAAACAACAGGTAATTATGTGACTGATTACGGACAGGTTCTCTATCGTCAAGACGGACTGATAGAAAAAGTGCATACCAGCAATATAGAACCACTCCATGCCGAGCTGGAGCATTTCGTCCATTGTGTCAGAGGAGGAGATGAACCTTCTGTTGGTGGAGAACAGGCACTTAAGGCGCTTCGTTTAGCCAGTGCGATTGAAAGAATGGCTCTAGATGAGAAGCTATGGCAGAACAAGGAATGGGATGAGTTCAATCTGCAAGAGTCTTCGCAACTAAGAGCTAATTAGATGAGCAAGTAATCTGATTTGTTAGTTAATATTAATAAAATTATGTTTAAGAAATTTGTCCAGTACTTATTAGTACTGCCATTTATTTTAGTTAACAATACTGCCATGGCCCAATCAGAGCAAGATATAGTTCATTGTGACGTTCTGGTGGTAGGAGGGGGACTGGCCGGGGCAGCGGCTGCATACCAAGGACTCCTCCGGGGCAAAACTGTCTGTCTCACTGAAATCACTGACTGGGTAGGTGGTCAGATTTCCTCACAGGGAACTTCAGCTCTAGATGAAAGGCCTACGCAAAGAAAATTAAACTTTTTTCCTAAAGGCTACCAAGAACTGACTGAGCGTCTGCACAAAAATTACGACAGATCCAACCCTGGTGGTTGCTGGGTGAGTACCATGTGCTTTCTACCCATTGACGGAAATAAAGTTCTTTTTGCACAATTACAAGATGCTGCCAAAAAAGGTAAAGGCCAGCTCAAATGGTTTTCTTCGACCGTAGTCAAAGAATTGGAAATTGGCTCAATACCTGGAGGAGGCAAACAGATTTTCAGCGCTACGGCAATTCAGCATAACCCTGTTCTGGGAACACCGCATCTCAATAGTGAACCGCTTTCCCAGACTATAGAGGATGCCTATACTATAAAAAATTCAGCTCGTTTTTACAAAAAAATAATTAAATTCCTCCCTTCAGTAGAAAATAAAGGACTTCTATCGCCTTGGTATATTATCGAGGCAACTGAAACGGGTGAATTAATAGCACTAGCAGATCTGCCATATCATTTGGGCGCTGAGCCATTGTCCTATTTAGAACCATCATCTTCTAGCATTAAAGGAGATTCCTACTGCCTTCAGGGTTTTACATATACTTTTGCAATGGAGAGAACTGCTGAGCCGCAGAAAAACCAGACAATGCCGGTATTTTATCAGCAATATTCTCCCTATTTCAGTTATGAGCTAAAAAGATTGGCTAATTTTGATTTAGTCTTTACCTATCGACGGATCAGTAATCCCAATCCTGGACCTGAGACAAGTTTTGGTGGAATTACCTTTACCAGTGCCAATCCCGGTGATATATCTATGCAGAATTGGACTTGGGGTAACGATTATCGTCCTGGCACGGTTCAAGATAATCTTATTTACTCTAGAGAACAGCTGCAAGACAATGGTCAGCTCAAGCCCGGGGGCTGGTTAGGGGGTCTGAGAATAGATACTCTTCGTAAGGCTGAAGAAAATTCCCTAAGCTACTACTACTGGCTAATAGAAGGAACTACAGATTCTCAATTAGGCGATGGTATAAAAAAACCAGATCCCAGGCATCGTTTTCTCAAGGGTCTTGATTCGCCGATGGGCACAGAACATGGCTTGTCCAAATATCCTTATATGCGCGAATCTCGTCATATCATTGGACGATCATATTTTGGCTATGAAGACGGTTTTAGGATCACAGAGATAGACATATCACGTATCAATTATCAGCAGGATTACTATCGAGAGGCTTTGGGCCCTGACAAATATCGCCATCTGCTAGGCCTGCTCTCTGGTTTAGATGGTTTTGATGTACTAAACGGGAGTCTTGCACCGGATAAGGTAAAGCAGAGGAGCAGATCTACTATTTACCCTGATTCGGTAGGTATTGGTCATTATGCTATTGATCTTCATCCGTGCCTTACTATATCTCCGCCAGAAACTCCAGGTAACAGAGAAAAACCGGGAGAGCGTAGAGGTCAAGGCATAGCCTACCCTTTCCAGATTCCACTGCGCAGTATGATTCCCCAAAATATAGACAATCTTTTAGTTACAGGAAAAAGTATTGCCTTGACTCATATTGCTGCGGCCGCATACCGAGTTCATTCCTTTGAATGGTCTTCTGGTATTGCTGCTGGGGAGACGGCAGTATTTAGTCTAGAGCAAAATCTTTTACCTTATCAGCTAGTACAAGATCCCCTGCTCAATAATCCAAAATTAAAAGAACTGCAACTACGACTAGAAACAACTGGAAATCCCACAGCTTTTCCAAATACTTCGGTGTTTAATGAATCTTGGCAGGACTGGAAGTAGAAAAAAATATTTATTAATATAAATGTCATGGATGAAAAGATTGAGACTAGAAAGATTTTGGAGCGTGCCAAAGAAGGTGAAGAAATTTCTTCCCAAGAGGCCATTTTACTTTTGCGCTCTAGAGATTTAGAAAGCCTGCTTGACTTAAAACATACTGCCAATCTTTTGCGTAGGAGACAGGTAGGGGATACTGTCAGCTTTGTCATCAATAGAAATATCAATTTTACTAACATATGCGAACAGCATTGTAATTTTTGCGCATTTCGCCGTGATTCTGGAGAAGAAGGTTCCTTCTTTTTAG
>CAIPYC010000149.1 GCA_903869185.1 uncultured cyanobacterium
ACGCTCTTCCGATCTGTTTTAAATTTTTTGTCTTGGTAAACTCTCCATCGGCTGTCAGTATTAATGTAAATGCCAATATTAAATAGAAAGTACTACCAAGCACCCATGATAATAATAAGGACATTTTCCAACCTAATGGAACCAAAAATATTAAAAACACACAAATAGTGGTAATTACAAATATAAAGAAACGATTTTCTTCACTAAGTCTCCTAGCATATCTTTGGAATCTATTTAACTTCATAAAAAATATATATCGAGATTTAATTATTACAAGAATCGGGTTTGATATAGCTTATTATTTGGTGAACATAAAAACTAGACAATATCATGAATTCCTTTCTATCTGCCTTTGGCTTAGATTTAAATCGACTAAATCTCATTCAGGGAATCTTCGGAGGAATTGCTTTTGCTATACCTCTACTTGTTGGTCAAATTACTGGGCATTTGACTCTCAGCATCATACCTTCCCTGGCTGCTTTTTTCATTTTTCTTTTCCTTGGCGGTATTGCCTGCAGTTATCGAGATAAGTTTCTATCCATAGCAATTGCAACGGTAGGTTGTTCGGTGGCAATGGGTCTAGGAAGCCTTAGTAGCAACATAACTTGGCTTTTCACTATCTTAACTTTTCTAGTGGTGTGGAGCATAACCCTGTTGGGAATTTATGGACCTATCTTAACGGCTATCGGACAACCGATTCTGATTTTTTGGCTAATCTCAAATCACTTTCCCGTCGGTATAGAGATTGCTAGGGAGAGATTCTTCTTGATCTTGCTCTCTGGCATTTGGGGGATGCTTGTTTCCCTGGCAGCATGGTTTTTAAATCCTTACAGACCTGTTAAACAGGCGCTTGTTGCCAGCTATTGCAGCTTGACAAATTTTCTAGAAACTATCATACAAGCAGAAATATCCGATGACGATGCGCAATGGGATGTAGTAACTGCTAAAGCGCAGTATAGAACCGGAGAGGCAATCTCCCAAGCTCGCGAACTATGGAAGCAGATTCATAAGACTCAGTTGGTTTCCCATCCCCAAAGCGAATGGTTTCTATTGCTGATTCAAGAGATAACAGATCTTTATCGAGAAATGATTGGGCTGACTGAATTGATAGTGACCTTGGGCAAGATAACCGAATTTGCTCAAATTCGATCTGAACTTCAAGAGACCCTCCAGGCTTTTAAAAGAGCGATGAAAACTCTTGAAGAAGTTCTTCAGTTGAGGGATCTCGAAGATCGCCAGAAAGTTGCCAAAAAGACTCGAACGACATTGAATATTGTTCACCTGGAGATGGAAGAGTTAACAGATAAGTTAAACCAGTGGAAGAATTCGCAGCACGCAATGGCGATTCATTTGCCGCAAATCCTCCGCTCTCTGAAAAATCTGACTAGGCAAATTGAATCTACAGTAAATCTGCTTCTCGATCCAGGCCTAGCAGTGAAGGCTTATCTAAAACCAGTTCCCTTTACTTCTTCTACTCCATCTTTTTGGAAAACGCTGCAGAGTAACTGGTCTTTTGATTCCATTGCCTTTAACCATGCTCTGCGCCTGGCGACGGTGATCACCGTGACAATGTTGCTGGAATTTTGCCTGCATTGGGAAAGAGGATATTGGGCGGCTCTAACGGTTCTGTTTATCCTCAAGCCAGATTATGGTGCAACTATACTGACTGTTGTGCAGCGCTTTATTGGGACTTTTGTCGGAGCAATCCTGACAACGAGTTTGGTTTTGTACATTCAGGACATTCGGATACTTTTGATGATTTTGATTGGTGTGGCTGCCCTTACAATTGCGACCCGTTTTGTCAATTATGCTCTCTACACCATTCTCCTGACCATGACGATTTTAGTGATGCTTTACGCAGCCGTGCCAACTGGTGGGCTAATGGCTCAGACAAGGGTTTTCCAAACTTTAGTGGGAGGCACTATTGCTATCGTTGGTTACTATCTCTGGCCAATTTGGCAACGGCGCTCTCTTCCTCGACAACTTTCAATTTTGCTGCAAGCAAGCTTAAACTATTTTCAGGCGGTTGGTGCTGCTTATCAAGGACAAGATCAAAGTGCAAAAACACTCGATTTGCTTTGTTGTAAAGCCGAATTGGCTAATGCAAATGCTTTGGCTGCCGCCGAGCGAATGAGCAAGGAACCCAAGAGATTCCAGGCGGATGTGGGAACAACGATGGAGTTAATAATCAATGTAAGTAGTTTTATTAATGGAGTGACTAGCCTTAGAGGGAATCTCAATCAGTTTCAGCTATCTAAACCCCTTTCTGGAATGGATCAGTTCATTCAACAAGTGACGGAGACATTGGAGAATTTGGTTGAGATCGAGCAAAAAGGATCCCATCTTTTGCCATTGCCTGATTTCACCGAGAGCTTGGATCTGGTGGCAGATTGTTTAAAACATCTTCAAGAGCAACAATCTAAGGAATTACACACGGTGACGTTTATTGTTGCCGAATTGAATCATCTTGCCAAAAAAGCTAAGGGAATGCATAGAGCGATGTCTCAGAATTCTCGCGCTTGTCTCCCACAGAGAGTTTAAAATATAAGGGAACTTCAATAGGAGAAAGAACTATGGTAATAACTCCAGTAAAACGGTTGACTATTCAAACAGGCGAACTGGCCAGTCAAACTAAGGTAATTCGCTCTCTTGATTGGGATCGTGATCGTTTTGATATTGAGTTTGGTTTGCAAAACGGCACCACCTATAATTCTTATCTCATTGAAGCCGAACAGATAGCCTTGATTGATACCTCGCATGAGAAGTTTCGTTCTCTCTATCTCGATCAACTCAAGCAAATGATAGATCCAGGCAAGATCAACTATCTTGTTATCAGCCACACAGAGCCAGATCACAGTGGACTGGTCGGGGATATCCTTAGCTTGGCACCAGAAATTACCGTTGTGGCATCCAAAGTTGCAATTGCTTTTTTGGAAGGTTTTGTTCATCAACCATTCAAAAGGCAAATTGTTAAAAATGGAGATAGTATTGATCTGGGCTTAGGACATATCTTGGAATTTGTCAGCGCGCCAAACCTTCACTGGCCTGACACCATGCTCACCTATGACCATGCTACAAAAATACTGTATACCTGTGATGTCTTTGGGATGCATTATTGTTCGGAGAATTTTTTTGATGAATATCTCAAGGATATTGAAGCAGATTATCGTTTCTATTATGATTGTTTAATGGCACCCAATGCCCGATCAGTCGTTGGGGCAATGAAGCGCATGGAAGCTTTGCCAGAAATTGAGATTGTTGCTAACGGTCATGGACCTCTTCTTAAATATCATCCTAAAGAACTCCTTGAGCGTTATCGAAGCTGGAGTCAAACCCAAAACGATAAAGAGAAATTGGTTTCTGTATTTTATATTTCTGATTATGGCTACAGTGATAGGCTCTCCCAGGCTATATCCAGGGGAATCTCCAAAGCCGGGGTTAGCGTGGAAATGCTCGATCTCAAAGCAGCAGATCCCCAGGAAGTCAATGAGCTGGTAGTGCGCTCTAGTTCAGTTGTTTTGGGTATGCCACCTATAAGCGGACAGTATCAAAAAGAAATTGCTGCTAATCTAGCGACAATTCTGGCTTCGGTCAACAGCAAACAGTCTGTTGCTCTCTTTGAATCTTATGGAGGTGATGATGAACCGATAGATACCCTCTTGGGAAGCTTTAGAGAGATTGGTACCAGAGTTGGTTTTGAGCCAATTCGCATCAAAAATGAACCCTCTGATGAGATCTATCAACTCTGCCAAGAGGCTGGAACCGATTTAGCCCAAGCCATTAACCAAGATATAAAAGTACAAGCCAGAAAAGCGCTAGATCCTGATTTAGATAAAGCAATAGGTCGTCTTAGTGGTGGACTGTATATAATTACCGCTACAAAAGGAAATCTCAGTGGGGCAATGTTAGCCTCTTGGGTGGTTCAGGCTAGCTTTAATCCACCCGGTTTCACCATTGCTGTGGCTAAAGATCGCGCTATAGAATCTCTTATGCAAGTTGGAGATCAATTTGTTCTTAATATTCTTGCCCAAGACAATTATCAAGCTTTAATGAAACATTTTCTTAAACGATTTCCACCTGGGACTGATCGTTTTGCCGGTGTCAATATCCAAATTGGTGGTAATGGCTCTCCTATCTTGTCGGATGCTCTGGCTTATTTGGAATGTCAAGTCATCTCCCGTATGGAATGTAGCGATCATTGGATCATTTACAGCCAAGTCCAACAGGGAAAAGTTTCTAATCCTGAGATTTTGACCGCTGTTCACCATCGTAAGGTGGGCAATTATTACTAAAGAAGCATGCTGTAATCTATTTTTGCCAGTCGATTTTATTCAAAATAAATTAAAATGGATGAATCACAAAGGAGATAACAACCCAAGTGCATAGGTCAAGAAAAATGGTTACCCGTGTCCTCTAGTCCAGCCAAATCGGAAGAAAAAAGAACAACTCGCCCACCTCGCCGAAGTAATTTTGGTAGGAGGGTTATGGATGTAGCTGGCGGAACTATTCTAGCTGGTACTCTGCTGGGAACTTCTGTCTTAGCTGGAACAATGATGGGTTTGGCAATCAGCTTTCGTAATCTTCCCGATGTACGATCACTTAAAGACTTTACCCCTTCTGAAACTTCCTTTGTTTATGATATAAAAGGTAAGCTTCTCAGTAGCCTTCATGGTGAAGCCAATAGAAAAGTTGTTGGACTTGATCAGATTTCTTCTCATCTCAAAAGAGCTGTCATAGCTATAGAAGATAGCAATTTTTACTATCATCACGGAATAAACCTTAACAGCATTGGCAGAGCTTTACTAGTTAATTTTCATAGTCATGGAGTCAAAGAAGGCGCTTCAACCTTGACCATGCAGCTGGTAAAAAATATTTTCCTTACTCACCAGAGAACTGTAGACAGAAAACTCGCTGAAGCTGTTCTAGCGGTCAGGGTTGAACAGGTCTTTAAAAAAAATGAGATTTTGGAAATGTATCTCAATACGATTTATTGGGGACATAACAACTATGGAGTGCAAACTGCAGCGGAGAGCTATTTCAACAAATCCGCCTCAGAGCTGAATTTGGCAGAAGCATCTATGATGGCAGGATTGATACAGGCGCCCGAGAGCTATAGTCCCTTTGTTAGTTTAAAGGCAGCCAAAAAAAGGCAGGCGTTAGTTCTCTCGAGAATGAAAGAATTGGGCTGGATCAGCGCGCAGGAAAGAGAAGATGCTCTTAACCAACCTATAAAGTTGGGGCATAAGACAGCCTGGACAAAAAGTAAATTGCCCTATGTCACCGATGCAGTCGTAGAAGAGCTCAATCGTCGTTTTGGCGAAGAAACAGTTAAAAAAGGTGGAATGCGCATACAGTCAACTGTTGACTACGATATGCAACAATTAGCCCAAGAGTCTATGCAGAATGCTCAACGTAGTTTGAGAAATGAAGGTATAGATACAAAGGATTTGCAAATCGCTCTAGCTTCGGTTGATCCTCGTACTCATTTTATTAAGGACCTAGTAGGTGGTAGTGACTACAAGAAGAGCCAACTCAACAGAGCTTTACATTCTCAGCGCCCCCCTGGATCTACTTTTAAGCCTTTTGTCTACTACGCAGCTTTTGCCAGTGGTAAATATACCCCTGATTCGGAGATTAACGATCGTCCTATCCATTTTCAAGACGGCAATGGCACTTATGTTCCCAAGAACTATGGTGGACAATATTCAGGAGTCGTTTCTCTCAGGACTGCTCTGGTTAATTCTATTAATATCCCTGCAATTATACTTGGCAGAAGAGTCGGACTGGATAAGGTGATTGAAATATGTAAGAGTCTTGGCATCAACAGCCCCCTGATACCTGCTATATCTTTACCGTTGGGGTCTATTGGGGTTACGCCTCTAGAAATGGCTGGAGCCTATGCTACTTTTGCCAGTAATGGTTGGCATTCTGAATCGACAATCCTTGCCAGGGTGACTAATAGCCGTGGTGATTTGATTTTGGATAATACTCCTAAACCTCAATTGATCCTAGATCCTTGGGCTACAGCTACTCTTACTTCCGTTTTAAGAGATGTGATCAATGAGGGAACAGGAAAACAAGCTAATATAGGTCGTCAAGTAGCAGGTAAAACCGGTACAACGGATTCAGAGCGCAATATCTGGTTTGTGGGATATGTTCCTCAACTTGCCACAGCAATATGGGTAGGGGATGATTATAATCGTCGTCTGGGAGACCACGTTTCAGGCGGTGGTAATGTAGCTCCAATTTGGGGTAATTTTATGGAAAGAGCATTGCGAAATGTACCGGAAGATTACTTTGAACCACCAACTAAGTTCAAACGTCCATCCAGTAATTAATTTCTAGAATGAAAAAGAGCAAATTAAAGATGTTGGATATTTATATTTATAGAGGTTTGATTTATGAAAGTCTTAATTGCCATTGATTCATCAATTTCCAGTCATCATGCCCTGGAGCAGGCTTTACTCTTGTTGAATCTCCAAAAAGCTTGTTTTTTGCTGCTCTCGGTAGAAGAAATTGTAGCAGCCCCTAGCATGATTGCAAGTAGTCCTTTTGGGATTATGACTGAAAATACTAATTACAATATCTACGACGAGATTGAACTGACCCATCAGCAAGAAAAACGAAATCTCACTGCATTGGATTGGGCTCGTGAGTTCTGTACTAAATTCGATATAGAATCTCAAAGTATTTTGGAGATAGGAGATCCCAAGCATATCATTTGCCAAGTAGCGCAGAGAGAGAAGCCAGATCTCATTGTTGTAGGCTCAGAGGGGCGCGGTATCCTTGAACGTGCTCTCCTGGGCAGTATAAGTGATTATGTATTGCATCATACCCACTTTCCGGTTCTTGTTATACGCAACGATTAATTGGATTGAGGCTGGGTAATAATTGGCAATAGAATGTCCTCCTATAGCCTTGTACATAGTCTTGTAGAGAATCAGATCAAAAAAAGAAACCTGATCGACAAAGGAGAAAGGATCCTCATTGCCCTATCCGGTGGTCAGGATTCTCTCTGTTTGACCAAAATATTGATAGATCTTAGTCTACGATGGTCATGGAAGCTCTCGGTTGCTCATTGCGATCACGGTTGGTCAACTGATCGAGGTATAGCAGAACATGTTGGCGAATTGGTGAAAAATTGGGATCTGCCTTTCTATCTCCAGAAAAGCCAAAATGCTTTGCCAGAAAACGAAGAAGCAGCGCGTCATTGGCGCTATCAAGTTCTCCAAGAGATTGCCAGTAAGGAGAACTTCAGCACAATTGTGACCGGACATACTCAAAGTGACAAGGCCGAAACTCTTCTTTATAATTTGATCAGAGGAACCGGCAGTAGTGGTCTGGCTTCTCTCAATTGGTTACGCTTACTAAACAATGGTAGTAAGTTGGTCAGGCCTATGTTGGGTATTTCGCGCCAGGATACCGGCAAATTTTGCCAGGAATTTGGCTTGGCAATCTGGCACGATGAAGTCAATGAAAAATTAAAATATGCTAGAAACCGTATTAGACTCGAGGTTATTCCGCACTTAGCAAATCATCTTAATCCTCAGGTAGAGCAGCATCTAGCCCAAACAGCCGAAATCCTCCGCGCTGAAGATGAATACTTGGATTCTCTGGTCAAACAAATCATTAGCCAGTTGATAGAAGGAAACAGACTCAACCGCAGATCTGTTAAACTTACTCCTCTAGCAATTCAGCGCAGAGTAATCCGTAGTTTTCTAGGTCAGATTCTTCCAAAAATGCCTAACTTTGAGCAGGTCGAATCTACTGTAAATTTACTCAATGCGTCCAATGGTAGCAAGAGCTCTACCTTTGCTGGAAGAATCATTTTGCAAGTTGAAGGGGACTGGATAGTTCCTAAAGATCAATAGTGTTGAGGCTTTTGTAGATTCAAAAAACGAGTATATTCAGACTGGAAGAGAAGCTTGACTATACCGGTAGGTCCATTGCGATGTTTGGCAATATTGATTTCAGCAATACCACGCTCTGGCGAATCAGGGTTGTAATATTCATCACGATAAATCATAAGCACTACATCAGCGTCTTGCTCTATGGAGCCACTTTCTCTAAGATCAGAGAGCATAGGTCTTTTGTTGGTACGTGATTCAACCCCTCTGCTCAGCTGAGATAGAGCAATTACCGGAGCTTGAACTTCCCGAGCCAGGGCCTTGATGGAGCGGGTGATGCGGGAGATTTCCTGTACTCTATTGTCGGGTGTGCTGCCTTCCATTAATTGCAGGTAATCGATCATCACCATGCCGATTTTTCCTCCCTGCTCAGTTTGTAGGCGCCTGACTTGCGAACGAATCTGCATAACTGTGATATTAGCCGTATCATCAATAAATAATGGCAAGGCAGAAAGATCAACCATAGATTGTGTGAGCGGATCTAAATCATTTTGGCTCAATTTCCCCGAACGTAGACGATTACCTTCAATACCAGCTTCACTTGAAAGTAAACGCATAGCTAATTGTTCCTTGGACATTTCCAGACTAAAAATCGCTACCGGCAGTTGATGAATTTTGGCAATGTTGAGAGCAACACTCAAGCCCAATGCCGTCTTGCCCATCGAAGGTCTAGCTGCCAGGATGATTAAATCAGAACGTTGAAAACCACTAAGCATCGCATCTAGATCATAGAATTCACTACTAAGCCCAGGGGTAGTTAACTGCTGATGCATTGCTTCAATATTATTGAAAGTATCAGCCAGGGTTTCTGCTATCGGAACCAATCCCTGTTGCGGCCTTTTTTGGGTTAGTCGAAATATTTTCTGCTCAGATTCATCCAACACAGTTTCTAAATCTGTACTGGTATCATATGCCAACTCCGTAATCTCCTGAGCTGTTTTAATTAACTGGCGCCTTAAATACTTGTCCATTACCAGAGCGGCGTAACGGTCTATATTGATGGCAGAAATAGTCTGATCTGCCAACTGGGCAAGTTTGGCAATTCCCCCTACTTCTTCGAGCATACGGTGATCCGAAAGCCATACATGTACTGTCATCAGATCAGTTGGCTTGCCTTCCGAATGCAATGTCTTAGCTGCCTGAAAAATATCGCGATGTGATTTTACGTAAAAAGCTTCAGCCACCAGAAAATCAACTACCCTGGAAATCGATTCTGGATCAAGTAGGATCCCACCTAGAATTGATTCTTCTGCTTCAATATTTTGGGGTGGAACGTTCATGTTAACTGGGGCTGTTTTCCTTTTAGACCAGTCATCAACTTGAGAGTAAATAATTTAAGAGGCTGGATATTGCTCATTAATTCCAGTCCTAAGCGCCTTAGCCAAACTACAGGTGGCGAATCGGTTGAAAAAATGCGATTGAGCAAATCAGTAAAGCCCAGGATCACCATATTTTCTTTTTTGCGCCAATTTTCATAGCGTTTCAATACTTTTAATTGTCCAATATCTTCACCTTGGGCATGCGCTGCTTTGAGCACTTGGGCAAGGGCTGCAGCATCTTTGATTCCCAGATTGAGTCCTTGGCCTCCTACAGGATGACAACAGTGAGCCGCATCACCTATTAAAGCCAATCTCTCTAAGCTATAACTATTGCTTTGCAAAAGTTGTACCGGAAAAAGCCTGGGCGAGCTGACGATCTCCAGTTTTCCTAATAGATTATCAGTATGTTCCTGAAATTTAGCCAGAAATTCATTTTCATCCAACAAAAGGAGAGATTGGGCTAAATCATGAGGGTTCGTCCAGACAATCTGGTAACGTTTACCAGGTAGGGGAAGGATGCCCATTGGTCCTGTAGCAGAAAACATCTCAAAAGCGATGTCATCGCGTGCTAATTGATGCCTGATTGTGAATGTGATGCAAGACTGCCAGTATTTCCAGCCTCTAGTAGTAATACCTGCTTGTTTACGAACAGGGGATTTAGCTCCGTCGGCACCTACAACAAGTCGCGATTTAATCAATTTGAGTTGTCCCTGCTCTTTCAATGTAGTTAAACAGTATTGATCATTACGCTCTACCTGCAGTACCTCAGTTTGATTTGCCCAGGTCAACTGATTATTTGGTTCTAAATGTCTATAGAGTGCATTTAAAATCACGGAGTGCTCTACTACATAGCCCAGATGCTCCCTATTTAATTCAGCTCTATCAAACTGAACAAATCTAGGATAATCTCCATCGGAAAGTCTAATTTCCCTAAAGGATCCAGCTTTGGAGTATATTTCTTTCCATACTCCAATTTGTTCATAAATCTCGCTAGAAAGAACAGAAAAGGCATAGGCTTGGCTTTTATCTAAGGACTGACTCTGGCCTTGAGCTTCCACCAACAATATTTTCAAGCCCGAACCCTTCAGGGCACAGGCCAAGGTGGTACCGACTACATTGCCACCAACGATTACAAGATCATAATCAAATTCCTGCATTGTTTCCCAGAGCAAATAAGAAGGTAATTTAACTCTTTTAAGTCTAACTCAAAACCATTTTTGGGTGAGAGATTGATAGCCAATCAATTTATAAATCAGTTTAGCTGTTGTAAATTCAGATACTACAGAATCATTTATTGGTGCTAATTCCATTACATCACAGCCGATCACCTCACAGCTTTGATATAGTCTTTTGAGGAAACGTAAGGTCATATTCCAACTGAGCCCACCTGGCTCTGGGGTGCCAACTCCAGGAATTAAACCTGGATCAATGCCATCTACATCGATTGTTAAAAATACTTTTTTGGTTTTGATCTCATTGATAGCTTTTTCAATCCAATCAGGATAAGCTGCTATATCTCTATCCCAGACTACAGGTATTGCTTTTTCCTCGATCAGCTTTGCTTCTTCTTGAGAAATGCTACGTATGGCCACCGGCAAGGTTGGCAGACCCAATTCCAATACTCTGCGCATAACACAGGCATGATTGTGAATTGAGCCTTCAAACTCAAAACGCATATCGCCATGGGCATCAATCTGCACTACAGTAAAGGTCTCTTGGTAAAAATCCTGATATGCCTTGACTATTCCTGTGGTGATGGCATGTTCTCCGCCCAGGGCTATTACATATTTACCATCCCTAAGCAGTTCCTTGACTTTGGAGCTGGTCAGAGAGAGCATTTCTTGCGCATCCAGCCCAGGATCAATGCGAGTATCGGCAATTGGTTCTACAGTATGAATACCTATTTCTAAACAGGTTTGATGTCCTAATTCTTCGTCATAGGCCTCTAGCTGCTGAGAAGCATCCAAAATGGACTCAGGCCCAGTTTCACAACCCTTTCGATAGGTGGTGGTGGCTTCATAGGGAATAGGAAGAATAACTACTCTGGCATCTTGGTAACTGGTGATGGCTTCAGAGCCTAAAAATTGAGTAACTTGTGACATTTAATAAATTTTAAAATAGATTAGTGAGTTTGGTTGTTATCGCCTTAGCAATAGTCTCAGTCCACTTAGTGTAACCAAAACAGTTGATCCTTCATGCCCAAATACCCCCAAAGGTAGACTAATCCCACGAGTAAAGTTGGCAATCAGTAGCAGAACTATAAAACTCAAGGCAAAGACAATATTTTGCTTGACTACACTTTGAGAACGCCTGCCCAGACGAATCGCCTCTTCCAACTTTTCCAGGCGATCTGACATTAAGATGACATCGGCACTCTCTAGAGCCACATCACTGCCTGCTACGCCCATTGCAATTCCTACTGAAGCCCTCGCAAGAGCAGGCGCATCATTGATTCCATCGCCGACCATTGCTACAGTTCCATAGCGTTTCATTAACAGCTCAACTATTGTCAACTTGTCTTGGGGTAACAACTGGGCATAGACATCGGTAATGCCCACTTCATCGGCAATAGCCTGGGCCGTGGTGGGATTATCCCCAGTCAGTAAAGCAATATGTTCAATCCCCATCTGCTTGAGGTGAGCTATCACTGAAGCAGCTTCTGGTCTTATTGTATCAGCCAGACCAATGCTACCTAGAAGTTGATCTCCATATGCAACCCAGACCAAAGTCAAACCCTTGTTTTCCGGGATTTGCCAGTTGTCATGGACTAGTTGCTGCTTGATGAAGTTCCAATTGCCTACTATTGCTCTTTTACCTTCTACTTCGCCGATAATTCCAGCGCCAATGTCAATCTGGACTTTGCAAGCCTCTGGCCACTTTAGTTCCTGCTGCCTGGCATATTGTACTATTGCCTCGCCAATAGGATGCTCAGAATAGGCTTCCAGTGATGCAGCTATTTCCAGCAATTTAGTACTGTCTTGGTTTTCAATGTTGGGGGTGACTTGTAATACTTCAAGTTGTCCAAGAGTTAGAGTGCCGGTTTTATCAAAGGCAACTGCCTTGACTTTGGCCATTGATTCCAACTGGGCACCATTTTTAAAGAGAATTCCATTTCTTGCACCATTGGCAATACCTGAGAGAAGGGTGGGCATTATTGCTGCCATCAGCGCGCAGGGTGAGGCTACCACTAGAAAAATCAGGGCTCTGTAGATCGTATTTTCCCATGACCAATGCAGCAAAAAAGGTGGCACAATGGCCAGCAATATTCCAACTACCAAGATCACTTGCGCATAGCCTTTTTCGAAATTTTCAATAAAAGCCTGAGAAGGAGGTGTCTGCATCTGCGCATTTTCCACCAGGCGGACAATTCTCTGGATCAAGTTACTTTCTGGACTTTTGTGAATCTCCAGACGCAGTGCACCTCTACCATTTAAAGTGCCGGCAAAGACTTCATCGCCTGGGCGTTTCCAGATAGGTATGGATTCGCCAGTAATGGCCGCTTCGTTGAGACTGCTCTCTCCTTCTACAATCAATCCATCTGTTGGAATCAATTCTCCTGGTTTTACTAATACCAAATCTCCAATCTCTAGAAAATTGATTGGCCGCATTTGCTCTTGTCCAGCAATCTGTACTCTGGCAGTATCGCTAGTTAAACTCATCAGGGACTTAATACTGCGCTCAGTCCTGGCCATGGCAAAACTCTCAAGAGCGCCGCTGATGGAAAAAATAAGGATTAATATTGCCCCATCTAAAATGAAATAATAGTCTCTGCGCCATATTCCCAATGCTGCCGCTCCCAATGCCGCGATTATCATCAGTAGATCCACATCAAACTCATGTTCACCGAGAAGATTTTCTAAACCCTCTTTAGCGCTTTTATAGCCACCGATTACATAAGCTGCAGGTAGCGCCAGCAAAGCAGCTCCCAGCAAGTTGGCTTGCAATAATAGCCAGCTCAATATAACTAAAAGTCCGCACAGTGAAGCTTCTAAGAGATCAGAATGATTTTTGAACAAAGAGGATACAGATTTTGAGATGGTCACAGTAGTAACAAAAGAATCAAACCAAAAAAGGTAAGGAAAAGAGTATCAACTCAACCCTTACCTTACCCTGATAGTAGCAAATAATGAGATTAAACTTTTCCCATTTGCGCTGCCACTTCTTCGGCAAAATTGTTTTCTTCTTTCTCGATACCCTCTCCCAGAACAAAACGAACAAAGCGACGAATTTGAATGTTTTCGCCCAATTGTGCAATTGTCTGCTTGATTAGCTCTTCGATGGTGATTGTCTGATCCTTTATGTAAGGTTGATTGACCAAACAGAGTTCACTAAGACGCTTTTCAATACGACCTTGAACAATCTTTTCCCTGATTTCTTGGGGTTTTTTGGCTAGATCCTCTCTACCCATTTCAATGTCTTTTTCTTTTTCGACGAATTCGCCAGGAATATCGTCTACCTTGACATATTCAACGTTGGGGCAGGCCGCTATTTGCATAGCAATGTTCTGTACGAGATTTTTAAACTCTTGATTGCGGGCAACAAAGTCGGTCTGACAGTTGACCTCAACCAAGACACCAATTCTAGAACCAGTGTGGATATAACTGCCAACAAGTCCTTCAGAGGTGGTTCGTCCGGCTTTTTTTCCAGCTGAGGATATACCCTTTTGGCGCAACCAGTCTGCTGCCTTTTCTAGATCTCCACCAGTTTCCTTGAGGGCTTTTTTGCAATCCATCATGCCTGCGCTGGTTTTATCACGCAGTTCTTTTACCAATTGTGCTGAGATTTCAGACATACTCTCTTTTCCTAGTGTTGCAATAGAATTATTTTAGCTTTCCTCATCTTCTGGATTGGCATAATCTTCCGAGAGTGCTTCTTCTTCATATTCCTCTCCCTCATATATGTCACCTTCATCAGGACGTCCTCCCTCTACACTGACCTGATGACCTTGAACAATGGCATCTGAGAGTTTACCCACAATCAGTTTGATAGAACGGATGGCATCGTCATTAGCCGGAATAGGTACATCAGCAAAACTAGGATCACAATTGGTATCTAGAAGAGAAATAATGGGAATTCCCAGTTTTTGACATTCTTGGATGGCATTGTACTCTCTGCGTTGATCAACTACCAGTACTACATCAGGTAGGCGTCTCATGGTTTTAATACCACCAAGATACTTGCGCAGCCTTAAAAGCTCTCTTCTTAGAACAGAAGCTTCTTTTTTAGGTCTTTTTTCAATAGCGCCATTATCTTCCATGTTCTCAAGTTCTTTTAGTCTTTCGACTCTTCCCTTGATGGTTTCCCAATTGGTGAGCATTCCACCTAGCCAGCGCTGATTGACATAATTAG
>CAIPYC010000150.1 GCA_903869185.1 uncultured cyanobacterium
AGACTCTGTCCATTGACAGTTATAGTTCCCCAGTCGGATTCTCCCTGATATGCCGCGATCTGCTCTGGGGTGAGGCTGCCGCCTTGGGCTAGGGCTGAGAAAGTAGCGCCGGTCTCTCCAGTGCTATTGGATCCGATGGTGTTGTTGATAGCGTGTCCAATCTCTTCTAAAAGGACATCGTGGATTTGATCCTGGCTGTGGCTTCCATCGAGGAGAGATTGATTGATATAGATAGTGGAATTGGCCTGGGACCAAGCTCCCAAAACCCCATCCATCCCGCTTGAGAGAACTACAATCTGAGGCAGGTCAGTGAAATTACCATTGGAGAGATCTTGGCGCAGGTTCTCGCTTAGCGTTGGGTCATAGCCAGAGCCAAAGGAAGTTTGTATTACATTGTAAAAACCGATACTATCTTGAGCCAATTGACTCAGCATACCCTCGGCATAAATTATGCTGCTTTCGAGATTGTTATAGTAAATACTATCTGTAGTCACCCCGGCTATATTGAGTGAGTTGCCGGTAGCCCCAGGAAGGTATATCTGTACGTTTTCAGATTGCCCATTGACCGTAATAGAGCTGGCATTACTTACTGCTTGATCCGAGGCTATCGCAATACTATTGAGGGTTTGTCCCTGAGCTAGGGCTGAAAAAACCGCCGCGCTATTGCCGTTAACATTTGCACCGATAGCGCTGTTGATAGATTGTCCAATTTCTTCTAGCAGAACATCATTGATTTGATTTGAGCTGTAGCTACCACTTAGAAGCGATTGATTGATATAAATGGTGGCATCAGCAGAAGACCAAGCCGCCAATGTGCTATCCATCCCGCCCGAGAGAATATCAATATTGGGCAGGTTGCTGAAATCGCCATTAGCCAAACTTTCCCTTAAGGCTTCAGTTGCATTGGGGTCATAGCCATTTCCAAAAGCAGTCCCTATTGCAGCATAAAAACTCTGGCTATCTTGAGCCAATTGGCCAAGCATGGTTTGGGCATAGCTTATACTGCTTTCGAGATTGGTGTAGTAACTGCTGTTGGAAGGTACGCCGGATATATTTTCTAGTGACATAGCCTTAAGGGAATCTAAACCAAATTTATAATTAGGTATAAAACAATTAATTCTGTCTTATCAGGGTCATCCTAACATGGGGATTTTTTTGTTGGTGTGATCTAGATCATAAAATTTTGTATATTTTTAGATAAAAGCATGATCTACTCGGTTACGTGAGCCCAGAGATTCTCAAGCAGGAATTTGAGCCCATCTAAATCAAAGAAAAAATTGCAATAAATCTTAAAACCAAATATGTACCAAATATATACAAATGATAACTATACAAGCAACTGAAGATGGATCATTTACATTTTATTCGAGCCAATTTGGGCAGCTTTTCCACTCAATATCTGGAGCCAGGGAAGAATCTCAAAAAAAATTTGTAGATCCCTGTTTATTGGCAGAAAAAGCAACCTTAAATTCCAGTATATATATTCTTGATGTTTGCTATGGATTGGGTTACAATAGCGCATCGGCACTTGAAGCCATATGGAAGGCAAATCCTTGTTGTAAGGTGTATTTGGTTGCCTTGGAGCTCGATGAGACCGTAGCCAATATGGCCATAGAAGAGAGATTATTAGAGATTTGGCCAGGTTCAATATCTCCGTTGCTCGCCCAATTGGCTCAGCAAAAATCTATCAATACAGAGCTGTTAAATGCTCAATTATTAATAGGAGATGCCAGGATAACTCTGCCTAGAGACTTTAGAGCAGATGCCATTTTTTTAGATCCTTTTTCGCCCCCTAAATGTCCACAACTTTGGACAGTTGAATTTATATCTTTATTGGCAAAATGCCTTAAAGACGACGCTCTTTTGGCAACATATTCATGCGCTGCCAGCGTGAGATCTGCTCTTATGGAAGCCGGTTTAAATATTGGCGCAGGGCCCAATGTTGGTCGTCGCTCTCCCGGTAGTGTCGCAGGTCACAAAAAATATGGATATCGATCACTATCGAAACAAGAGAAAGAACACTTGTTGACCAAGGCGGCTATTGCCTATAGAGATCCAAATCTCCAAGATACTAAAGAAATGATCGAGCAAAGGAGATTACAAGAGCAGCAAAACAGTCTTCTTGAGCCCAGTAGCGCCTGGAAAAAAAGATGGATGACGTCAAGGGGTTAAAATCAGAGATTGTATAACCTCAATAATTCTGATATTTTGATGAGCTTGGAAGATATTGAACAAGAGCTATGCGGCATAGAGACGATCACCGATGCGGCTTTGTTAGAAAAGCTCTCCCTGGACTATTACCACTTTAGTCCTATCCTCGAGCAGCAGTTAAAGCTCAAGAGAGCAGATCTTGTAGTCAGGCCCAAAAACGAATCAGAAGTATTGCGCATTGCCAAAGTCTCTGTTGAGCGTCGAATCCCACTGACACTGAGGGGATCGGGAACTGGAAACTACGGGCAGTGCATCCCCCTAAATGGTGGAATCGTTCTAGATACTGGCAACCTCAACGATATTATTTCCCTCTCTGCTGGTCTGGCCCGGGTTGAATCTGGCATCAAAATGGGCGCATTGGATCGCCATGCCCGCAAAATAGGTTGGGAGCTGAGAATGATCCCTTCAATCTATCACGGCGCAACCCTTGGGGGCTTCATCGGCGGAGGCAGTGGGGGGGCAGGTTCGATCACCTATGGCATGATTTGGGATTGCGGTAATGTATTATCCTTGCGCTTGGTCAGTCTCGAGGATGAACCCAGAATTTTAGAGCTGCGCGGCAAAGAGATAGCCCAGGTGATGCATGCCTATGGTACAAACGCTATCATTACAGAGATTGAAGTAGCTCTTGCTCCTGCCTATCCTTGGCTGGAAATGGTTGTGGTCTTTGAAGATTTTATGCAGGCCGCCAGGTTTGGTCAGGCAATTTCCAATAGCGATGGTATTGTCAAAAAACTGGTCACCATTTTGGGCTATCCTATTGCCACCGATTATATCAAAGCTCTAGAAGAATACCTGATCGATGACTGCTCATGCGCTTTGTTAATCATCTCACCTTGGGCAATTGAAGCGGTGGAGGATTTAGCCAGGCAATATCAAGGACAAATCAGCTACAGTAAAAGCGAACCGGCTAGACTATTGGAATTTACTTGGAATCATACAACCTTGCTGGCCCGCTCTATAGATAAGGACATCACCTATCTCCAGGCTTTTTATTATAATCTCGAGACAGTAGAGCATTTATATAACAAATTTCAAGATGAAGTCATGATGCACCTGGAATTTGTCCGCCTCCATGGTAAACCAATTCCCACAGGCATTCCTTTGGTTAGATATTCTTCAGAGCAAAGACTCAATGAAATCATCCAATACCACCGGGATTCAGGGGCGAGCATTGCCAATCCACATACCTACATCCTAGAAGATGGAGGAGATGGACAGATCAACCAGGGGCAGCTTAACTTAAAACGCCAACTTGATCCCCATGGTTTGCTCAATCCCGGCAAAATGCGCGCCTGGTCTATCCCTTTCTAAATAGTGAAAATCAAAAGAAACACTTGGTTATTGATTCTAACGGCATCTCTTCTGACAGCAGAGGTATGCTTGATGCAGATATACCAAGTGCCGCAGGGAGATTCAGTCCGAGAAATTGACAGCCGAAGACATCTTTTTGGCTTTGATCTAATTAGTCTGGAAAAACTGAGCATCAGTATCGGCGATGATCATCTGGTCTTTAGCAGATCTGGCTATGGCGGCCAAGATTGGCAAATGGAGGAACCGGAAAAAAAGACAGCCAACCCGGCGGCGCTTTCCTATCTGAGCGATTTGCTCTTTGGCAATCAGCAGTTCCATAGTTTTGTCTTGGTTAAGGGAAGACTCAATCAGTATGGCTTAGATCATCCTCTGGCAGTAGTAGAGTTAAGGCTAAAAAACAAGCAGATATACCATCTCAGGCTCGGTAATATCCTAACAGATGGTAAGTCTATCTATGGACAGATTGACAACCGAGAGAGAATATATGTATTGCCTATTGAATTTAAGTATGCAGTCGATAGAAGCCTAGGGGAATGGAAACAATCAGCCGCCAGCGGAAAAGGCGAACATCACCAAAGCTGACAATAATAACCCTGGAATGAGCAAAACGATCAATTGAATCAGTTCTGGTGTAGTCATAATCTCAAAATTAAGGATTTTTTAATGATAACATTAGCTCTTTAATACCCTCTAAAAGTAATTGATTTTCTCTAGCAGAGCCCACCGCAATCCTGAGATAATGCGCATCTAGCCCCTGTTTCAAGCCAAAATCAGCTATGTAAATCTCTCTGCGGGCAAGATTTTCCACCAATTCTTTAGAAGTAATATCCCCAAAGCGGGCAAAGAGAAAATTGGTAGAACTGGGATAGACCTGAAAACCCAAATCTTCCAAAGATTTTCCAAGTAAAGTTCTTTGCTCAATGATTTTGTCGATATTATCTTGAATATAGCCAAGGTCTTCAAGGGCTGCCTCTCCTGCCACCAAAGCCAAACGGCTAACTGGAAACAACTGGGCCAAGCGATAGAGATAATCTATGATTTCTTTATTGGCAATCGCATAGCCCAAACGAATTCCAGCTAAACCAAAACTTTTGGAGAAACTTCTTAAAATCAAGAGATTGGGATAGATATCGACTAGATCGGCAACTGTCGCGGCGGCAATTTCGTAGTAACATTCATCCACCACTACTAGAGAATCCACCTTTTCCAAAAGCTCAATGATTTTTTCCCTACTGGTCAAGTTGGCAGTTGGATTGTTGGGATTAGCCAGAAAGATGATTTTGGTTTTGGGACTGTGCCGGGCTAATATATCTTCTACCTCTATATCAAATTGGCTATTTCTTGGGACAATTACAGGCAATCCACCAACTACCGTAGTAGCAAATTGATAGATAAAGAAAGTAGGACTTGGCAGGATCACTTCATCTCCTGGTCCTACAAATACCTTGAGAATCAACTCAATCAAGTCATCAGAACCATTGCCCAGGATGATCTGATCTGTACTGGCTTGGGTATATTGGGCTAGTTTTGTGCGTAGAGAGCCGCCCATTATCTCTGGATAGCGGTTAATTTGGGTAAGTTCTCTACCGAGAGCCTCAATCACCAAAGGCGAAGGGGCAAAAGGCAGCTCTCCCTTATCCAGACGAATGGAGCTAGGACTTTTAACTGGTCCAGCCTGTTTGGGCGGCAATGAGAGAACCTGGGGGTTGACTAGAGATTCTATAGTGGATTTCAAAGTATTTCGGGCAGCGTAGAGATATCTTGTACTATTATATCACAGCCCAGCTCTTGCAAAATTGCAGTTTCACAAAAGCCCGTTAAAACCCCAATAGAAAGGCAGGATATTCTTTTGGCCGCCAATACATCGCTACCTGCATCCCCAATATAGGCTACTTTTTCCAACAGATCCAATTTGGGATTTTCTTGGATGCATTCCAACAATGGCAATTTGGGATCAATAGCTCTACGTAAAATAAAAGGATGCGGCTTACCCAGTTTCTGATCTACTTGGCTTTGAGCTAAGAGTACATCATCATAGGTAACGATCCGCTCAGGATTGAAATAATGTAGTAAATCCAGCTTAGTCAGTGGTTCAGTAACTTCCAGACGGGGCCTGCCTGTAGCGATAGCCAGATCATATCTCGAAGAAAGATCAGCCAATATATTTTTAATGATCTTTGGCGGCAAAACAGTTTCATCATCAGGCAAAATGAACCCCCTTTTTCCTTCGTACCAAGCCTGAAAGAGTCTGTAGCACTCCTGCCACAATTGCTGGAGATCCAAAATCTTATCTATGCCCACACCGAGAATATTTTCAGAAAAAGGGATCAGATATTCTGCTATTTGGCTTCCCCGCATTGTCCGGGTTTGCCTCCAGAATTTCTCAACTATAGGATCATCGGATATAGCGATCTTCTCGACCTTGGTAGCGAGCATATGCAATTGTTCAACTACAGAGAGATCCTTTCTTATATAGAGATGATGATGATGAGGCACTCTATCCAAAATACTGATCAAATCGAGAGCGACTACAAAATAGGTCAGATCCCAATTGGAATTGACTGCTCTTTTCTTGATATGCCCAATAAATTCATCAGATATGATTGATTGGCCATGTCTAAGGGCCAGTTGGGGTGAATTGAGAACCTCAGTAAAAAAAGGATTACTAGAGAATATATCCCATACCGTCAGCCTTGCTGTGTTCCAATATTTTTTTTCACTGGTAATGACACCATCGAGATCAAAGATCAAAAGTTCCAGCATATTTCCCCGATATTTAATTTGATCATCTCAGACGCACCAATATTTGATCTTTGGTCAATGTTTCGCCAGTAAAGATATCTTCTACAGTGATCCTTAAAAACCTATCTTTATCTATCATGAAATCGATTCTCAGTCGGTCAGTTCCTGGCACTCCCGGCGGATTGAGCTTGGCTATCGATCTGGTATCATCTCGATCATTGAGAGGCTCTACCTGATAGGCCGAAGCTTCAACTGTATGGGTGAAGAGTCCATTTTGATCCAGAAAAACCTCCCTAGTATTGAAATCCTGCCCTATCTCACCTACAACCAATTCTATAGAGGTCTGCTCAGGGAGTGAGGCGCCCAAGACCAGCTCAACTGGATCAATAGTAGGATAACCTTGGCCGGCCTTAATCAGGATATGCCAGCTATGTTGGTTTTTGCGTCTATCCCAGTAGCGCACACCATAGCTATGATAGAGAAAATCATCTATTTCTAGTTTTCGCCCTAACATCAATGCGCCCTTGGCAACTGCATCTAGGCAGTGATCTATCTGTATTTTCCCCTTATCAAAGTACTTGCTCAGGCAATCTTTGACACTTGGGATTTGAGAGCTGCCCCCAACTAGCAATATCGCCTCAATATCCTCTCTATTTACGCCAGCTATTGCTGCTTGATTGAGTACTTTTTCCAAAGATCTCTCTATCGTCTTGCTAAATCCATGCTCATCGAGAATTTGCAGATATTGATCCTGATTTAATTGTAGATCGTAGGTTTCCATGTTCTTGCTGTCAAAATAGAACTCATCGGCTTTTTCCAAATAGGAAAGATTGATCTTCAGTTTTTCCAGCAGATGCATAGTTAGGCTGGATTTGGGTAAATCAATGGTTTTGCTGAAATATTCAAATAGCCAGTTATCTATATCTATCCCGCCTAGATTGGTTCCAAATTTAGCAATGATTTTGGCTTTTTTGTATTTTTGGCTATTGGAAAAGAGAAATCCTGATTTTTCTTTAGAGCCCTGCTTTAGATCAACTACGGAAATATCTAGTGTACCACCTCCAAAATCGAAAACCAGAATGTTTCTAGCTTGGTTTTGCTGATAGCCCAAAGCCGCTGCAGTTGGCTCATCCAATATTGCTATCTCTTTAATATTCCAGCTTTTATAGACATCTACCAACCAACTGCGATAGGATTCAAAACTATCTACTGGAACTGTCAGGATTAATGATTGTGGAGCAGGATCTAATTGTTTGATTATATTATCGAGAAAAAGCTTGCCAACAGTTTCCAATGTCACAGATTGACCATCCAATTGGGGTAAAAAACCTTGGATTTTAGAACCAATACCTCTTTTAAAATTCCTGAAAAATCTGGGATTATTGGAAACATTTAACCCTTCATCGATTACCCTTTGGCCTACCAGAGAATCTAGAGTCTGTAAATTCTGGATATAAACCAGACTGGGAATGAGATCCCCCAAGGAAGATATTCCCAAAATTTTAACAACCTCAGCTTGCTCGGTAATCGTATTCCAACGGACGACTACAGTGTTGCTGGTACCAAAATCTATTGCATAGTGCATTCTTAGTTTCTGCTGTTATCTCTGGAATTATTATTGAGCCGCATAATCCCGGATATATCTTTCATACCTTTAATTTGACTCATAATTGAATCGAGTTGCTCGCGGCTTTGTACTTCCAATTGTAGGTATATAGCCACAAACTGTCCATGACGACGAGGTCTGATTCCTGCATTTTTGACGTTGATGTTGCGTTCACTGACTCTAGATAGAATATCCTTGAGCAAACCAACTCGCTCTACTGCGTTAATAAGCAGATCTACTGCATAGACTGGTTTAGATTGGTTCTGTTGGGGATTATTATCCCATTGTAAGGATAACTGACGCTCTGGTGGTGTATTTTCTACATTAATACAGCCTTGGCAATGAATGGAAACTGGACCTGGCCTGAGAGCAATGATCCCAACAATAGGCTCTCCCGGTAGGGGATTACAACAGCGGGCTATCCGATAGAGCAGTCCATTGATGCCCAGAATTGGACATTTAACATCTGGTACAGTATCGCGTGAAATAGCAACATTTGATGTGGAAATCCCAGGAGTAGCCTCGAGAGCTGGTTTATTTCTAGCCTCAATTTCCTTGAGTTTGTTATAGACATTGATAGGTTTAATCTCGGTATGGGCAATTGCTGCATAGAGATCATCCACCATCTGGTAATTCATTCGCTCGGCTACTTCCTGGAGCTCCTTGGATTTGATTTTGCTCTCTAGATATTTACGGCTGAGCTCTTTTTCCAGCAAGTCTCTGCCACGGAGTATATTCTCTTCCCGCCTGTTATTTTTATGCCACTGACGGATGCGATTGCGCGCGGCATGGGTAGCAACAAAATTCAACCAGTATAGATTGGGATGACTATTCTCGCTGGTAACGACCTCCACGATATCCCCATTTTGCAAAGGTTCACTCAAGGAGGACTGCTTATCATTTATTTTCACCGACTTGATGTGGTTGCCAACTTCGGTATGGATACGATAGGCAAAGTCAACCGGGGTGGACTGTCGCGGCAAAAAAATGATATCGCCTTTGGGAGTAAAGACATATACATCCTCTTCAAAGAGATTATCCTTGATACTCTCGATATATTCTTGAGGATCATCGGGCGATTCAAGGAGGGAACGCAACCAGATGAATTTGGCATCCTGAGAATTGAGCTTGCTTGATTTGCCGCTCTCTTTGTATTTCCAATGGGCTGCAATTCCTTTTTCGGCCATCTCATGCATTTCTCCAGTACGGATCTGCACTTCTAATGGCTTACCATTGAGACCAATTACAGTAGTATGTAAAGATTGGTAGTTGTTGGATTTGGGCAATCCGATATAGTCTTTGAAACGGTTGGGAATAGGGCTAAAAAGACTGTGAATGACAGCCAAGGCCAGATAACATTCAGCATTGGTGCTCACAATTACCCTGATTGCAGCTAGATCATATATTTCAGAGAATTCCTTGGATTGACGACGCATCTTGTTGTAGATACTATATAGATGCTTGGGTCTGGTTTGATTCTCTATCACATTGATTCCCTGATGCTGCAAGCCATCTAGGATCTTGTTGCTTATCTCCTGCAGACGATTTTCGCGATCGGTACGCTTTTCCGATACCAATTGGCTCATCTGTTCGTATGCCTGTGGTTCAAGATACTTGAAAGAGAGATCTTCTAGCTCCCATTTAAAGCGTCCAATCCCCAAACGATTGGCCAATGGCGCAAATATCTCCAGTGTCTCTTTGGCAATAGAATACTGCTTCTCTCTGGACATATGTTCTAGTGTCCTCATGTTGTGCAGCCTGTCTGCCAGCTTGACCACCACCACACGGATATCTTTAGCCATAGCCACGAACATACGCCGCAAGTTCTCAGCCTGACGTTCTGATTTGCTGATGCGCTGATTTTTTTTCTCGTCAAATTCCTTGGAGAGTTTGGTGACTCCATCTACTAGTTGCCTGACTTCTTCCCCGAAACGAGCGTCAATTTCTTCTGAAGTTACCAGAGTATCTTCAACAACATCGTGCAACAATCCCGCAGCAATTACACTCTTGTCTGCGCCCAATTCCTTTAATAATGTCGCCACTGCAATAGGGTGGATTATATAAGGCTCTCCTGATCTGCGAGTGATCCCCATATGGCATTCGAAAGCAAATTGTAACGCGCGGCAGATTAAATCCACTTCCTGGGAATCATTTTGATCCGAGTCAAACTGCAACCAGTAATCCCTAAGCCAGTCAGGTAGAAGTCCTATTTGTATGGAGTAGTCGGGCATTCTGGGGTAAGAATATACAGAAAAAATCGAGGAATTGCCTATCAAGATTTTAGCTTATCTGGCATGATTAATGAGAGAAATTCACTACACAACTATGAATGATTTAAAAAATATACCCATCGAGGATATCAAGATTCCCAGGGGAAGACATAAGATTTTCATTGGTATGTCTCCCGGTGTTGGGAAAACCTACAAAATGCTAGAAGAGGGATACCGTCTAAGACAAGAAGGTATCGATGTTGTAGTTGGACTTTTAGAAACTCATGGACGCAAGGAGACAGCAGAAAAGTCCATTGGCTTGGAGATTATTGCCAGAAAGGAAATTACCTTCTCCAGTGTCACCTTAACTGAAATGGATACAGATGCGATCATCGCTCGTCAACCCAGTTTGGCACTGATCGATGAGTTGGCCCATACCAATATTCCTGGCTCTTTGCGAGAAAAACGATATCAGGATGTTGAATTGATTTTGTCTGCTGGGATCGATGTTTTTTCAACTGTCAACATTCAGCATCTCGAAAGCTTAAATGACCTGGTAGCCAAAATTACGGGAATTGTTGTCCGTGAGCGCATACCCAATCATCTTTTAGATGAGGCCGATGAAGTGGTAGTGGTTGATGTTACCCCAGAAACCCTGGAGGAGAGGCTAAAGGATGGAAAAATCTATCCTAGTGAAAATATAGATCGCTCGCTTGGTAACTTCTTTCAACGTCGTCACCTGGTTGCTCTTCGAGAACTGGCACTGCGCGAAATTGCCGACAACGTAGAAGAGGAAGTCTTTGCCCAAGAAGAGGGCTACAACAATCCTTCACTTTCTTGCGGCATTCGTGAACGTGTTTTAGTCTGTATCTCCACCTATCAAAATGCATTGCAGTTAATTAGGCGCGGCGCACGTATTGCCAGTTATATGCATGCTCCCCTATATGGATTGTTCGTTGAGGATCCTGAGCATTTTTTGAGTAGAGAGGATACTCTTCATATTGAAACCTGCAAAAAATTATTGAAAGATTTTAATGGAGAATTTATCCGCGTTGGCGATCACAATAAGGCAAAAGCTATCGCCGAAAAGGCTCAGCAGTACCGTATTACACAAATTGTCATTGGAGAAAGCAGGCAGTCCCGTTGGAAGATTCTCTTAAGGGGCTCTTTAACCCAAAGAATACTGAAATCTCTTAAAGATATTGACATCCATATAATAGCTACCGGAAAACAGCCATAGCAGCTCAATACTAAAGCGATGAACCGATAATAATCAGCTATTTTATGCCAGTTCAAGCTAAAGTTTAAAATACGCTAGAATAGCTTAGAGCATTTGTCATTAAACCAAAAGAAAATTCAGCCACACATGGGAAGAGTTGTCGGTATCGACTTAGGGACTACAAATTCGGTCATCGCTGTGATGGAAGGTGACAAGCCTATAGTGATTCCCAATTCAGAAGGAACCAGGACAACACCTTCGGTAGTGGGATTTACAAAAGAGGGAGAACTCTTGGTTGGTCAAATGGCCAGAAGACAGTCCCTTCTTTATCCCCAAAACACCTTTTATTCTTTTAAGCGCTTCATCGGCAGACGCTATGATGAGTTGAATCCTCTTTCCAAACAAGTTTCTTATGGCATTGCAGAAAATGAAGAAACAGGTAGAGTTGAGATTAAATGTCCGCGACTTAAAAAGAATTTTTCGCCCGAAGAAATGGCGGCTATGATTCTCAGGCGTTTGGTAGAAGATGCCAGTCGTTATCTCAATGAAGATATCAGACAGGCAGTGATTACTGTTCCTGCCTACTTCAATGATTCCCAGCGTCAAGCAACTAGAGATGCTGGCAAGATTGCAGGAATCGAAGTGTTACGTATTCTCAATGAGCCTACTGCCGCCTCACTAGCATATGGAATGGATCAACAACGTAGTCAGAAAATTTTGGTATTTGATCTAGGTGGTGGTACTTTCGATGTTTCTGTTTTGGAAATCGGGGATGGAGTTTTTGAAGTCAGAGCCACCAGTGGAGATACCCAACTCGGGGGAAATGACTTTGATCGCCGCATTGTAGATTGGCTTGCCGACAAGTTCTTAGAAGAAGAAAAAGTAGATCTCAGAGAGGATCGCCAAGCTTTGCAGCGATTGAATGAAGCCGCAGAAAGAGCCAAAATTGAGCTCTCCGGTGTCAGCGTCACCGATATCAATCTTCCCTACATCGCGGCAACAGAAGATGGACCCAAACATATTGAAACCCGACTCACCAGAGCCGAATTCGAAGAGATATGCGGGGATTTTATCACCAGATTGCGCCGTCCTCTCAAAAGAGCTCTTTCAGATGCTGGACTGACTCCCGTTCAGATCGATGAAGTGGTCTTAGTTGGAGGGGCGACCAGAATGCCTTTTGTCAAGGATCTCGTCAGAAGTTTTATTGACAGGGAACCCAATCAGACGGTCAACCCCGATGAAGTTGTTGGTATAGGGGCAGCAATTCAAGCTGGTATCCTCGGTGGTGAGGTCAAAGATATTCTGCTGTTGGATGTAACCCCTCTTTCACTTGGTTTGGAAACGATTGGTGGGGTAATGAAGAGACTGATTCCCAGAAATACCACCGTGCCAATACGCAAATCTGATATTTTTTCGACTGCCGAAAATAATCAAACCCTTGTTGAAGTCCATATTCTCCAAGGAGAAAGAGAGATGGCCAGTGGCAACAAATCTCTCGGTAGAATCAAGCTTACCGGTATTCCACCAGCCCCACGTGGTGTACCACAAATTCAGGTTGCCTTTGATATTGATGCCAATGGTATGTTGCAAGTTACAGCTAGAGACAAAACCACAGGAAGAGAACAGAGCGTAGTGGTACAAGGGGCCACTAGCCTCTCGGAAGTTGAAGTTAATCGTATGATGCTAGAGGCCGAAAAGTTTTCCAGCGAAGATCGCCAGCGCAAGGAACGTGTGGAGAAGCGCAATCAGGCCAAGGCGCTGACAGATCAGGTGCAAAGAAGAATCAAGGAAG
>CAIPYC010000151.1 GCA_903869185.1 uncultured cyanobacterium
AGTAGTTTTGGTCCAATCAATCTGGTTATCATCCAGCCAACCTCCTTTTGCAATTTAGACTGCGATTATTGCTATTTGCCTGATAGAGCAGTGAAAAATCAATTGTCACTGGATTTGATAGATCCTATTTTTGAGAGGATCTTCACTAGTCCCTTTGCAGGAGAAGGGCTTACTGTTTGCTGGCACGCCGGCGAACCTTTAGCGATGCCAATTTCTTTTTATAAATCAGCCTTTGCCTTGATTGAGCGGGCTGCCCTCAAATACAATAAGCAGAACACCCAGTTCATTCAATCTGTTCAGACCAATGCCACATTGATAAACCAGGCTTGGTGTGATTTTTTCAAAGAATATCAGGTAGATGTGGGTGTAAGTATAGATGGGCCAGCTTTTCTTCATGATGCCCATCGCAAAACACGCAAGGGCACTGGTACTCATGCTAGTGCCATGAGAGGCATTTCTTTTCTGCAAAAAAACGAGATTCCCTTTTATGTTATTGCTGTAATCACCAGAGAGTCTCTAGACTATCCTGAAGAGATATTTAATTTCTTTATGGAAAATGACATTCAAGATGTCGGTTTTAATATGGAAGAAACAGAAGGTGTCAATCAATTATCCTCTTTAGATAAGAGCGATATTGAGCAAAAGTACCGAACCTTCATGGAGAAGATGTGGGATTTGACAGCTTCTAAAGAGGGTGTATTCAAAATCCGTGAATTTGAATCGGTCTGCAATATGATTTACCATGACAGCCGACTCAATCATACTGACATGAATCATCCCTTTGCCATTGTCAATTTTGATTGGCAAGGTAACTTCTCCACATTCGATCCCGAATTGTTATCTATTGACTTAAAGCAATATGGCAAATTTGCTTTTGGTAATGTTTTAAAAAATTCACTAGAATCTGTCTGTTCAAGTGAAAAGTTTTCAAGAGCATATCAGGACATGAAAGCTGGAGTGGAAATGTGTCAAACAAACTGCCAGTATTTTGGAATTTGTGGTGGAGGAACCGGCAGTAATAAATATTGGGAGAATGGCACTTTTAATTCAGGCGCTACCAAGGCTTGTAAATATCGCAGTCAAATTATTACAGACATTATTCTAGACAAGCTTGAGGGCTCTTTTTAGTTAGAGAAACCCCCCAGTTACAGGTAGAGTTTACACTGTATCCTTAGTCTGTGATCTTGATTACAATGGCACTGTAAACTAAATATTTAGATTTAAAATATGCAGCCAAGTAATCCTAATCAATTTACAGAGAAAGCTTGGGAATCATTTGCCCGTACTCCAGAGATTGCCAAAGCCAACAAGCAGCAACAATTAGAATCAGAGCATCTGATGAAGTCCTTATTAGAAGAGGAAGGACTGGCCGAGAGTATCCTGGTTAAAGCAGATGCAAGCATCTCTCGTATCAGAGATAAGACGAATCAGTTTATTGCAGCCCAACCAAAGCTCTCCAATGCCGCCGACTCGGTCTATTTGGGCAAGAGTCTAGATACACTTCTAGATCGCGCGGAGACTTATCGTAAAAGCTACGGCGATGATTTTATTTCCATAGAGCACTTAGTTTTGGCTTTTGTCAAAGATGATCGCTTTGGTAGATCGCTGTTCCAAGAGTTTGGTCTGAGCGAAGAAAAACTCAAAAAAACTATAGAAGCAATTAGAGGGAGTCAAAAAGTGAGCGATCAAAACCCAGAAGGAAAATATCAATCACTGGAAAAATACGGAAGAGAACTGACCACTTTAGCTAGAGAAGGCAAGTTGGATCCTGTTATTGGCAGAGATGAAGAGATTCGCAGAACCATTCAAATCCTCTCAAGACGTACTAAAAACAATCCCGTTTTGATAGGTGAGCCTGGGGTAGGTAAAACCGCTATTGTAGAGGGATTAGCCCAGAGGATCATTAATCGGGATGTGCCCGAATCGCTAAGAGATCGCAAATTGGTTTCCTTGGACATGGGGTCCCTGATAGCAGGCGCTAAATATCGCGGGGAATTTGAAGAGCGGCTCAAAGCTGTTCTCAAAGAGGTTACCGAAAGCAGCGGCAATATTATTCTTTTTATCGATGAGATTCATACAGTAGTCGGTGCTGGTGCCACCCAAGGCGCAATGGATGCGGGCAATCTGCTTAAACCTATGCTCGCCAGGGGTGAACTTCGCTGTATTGGCGCAACTACCTTAGATGAATACCGTAAATATATTGAAAAAGATGCTGCTCTAGAGAGAAGATTTCAATCCGTTATGGTGGATGAACCCAATGTCGAGGATACTATCTCGATTCTGCGTGGTCTCAAAGAGCGCTACGAAGTTCATCATGGTGTCAAAATCGCCGACAGTGCCTTGGTAGCATCGGCAGTACTCTCGGATCGCTATATCAGTGATCGTTTCTTACCGGATAAAGCTATTGACTTGGTAGATGAATCAGCAGCCAAGCTTAAGATGGAGATTACCTCCAAACCCGAAGAACTCGATGAATTAGATCGCAAAATTCTACAATTGGAGATGGAAAGGCTGTCTTTGGTCAGAGAACAGAGTGTGGCCTCTCAAGAAAGACTCAGCAGGATTGAAAGAGAATTGGCGAACTTCAAGGAAGAACAGAGACTTCTTAACCAACAATGGCAAGCTGAAAAGCAAGAAATTGATCAGACCCGCCAGCTTAAGGAATCTATCGAACAGTTAAATGTAGAAATTCAACAGGCAGAGCGTGATTATGATTACAATCGTGCCGCTGAACTGCGCTATGGGAAACTGACAGAACTACAAAAACAAATTCAAGAAATAGAAACCAGACTCACAGAAAAGCAAGGACGTGGCAAGACACTCTTGCGTGAAGAAGTAGTCGAAACTGATATTGCTGAAATTGTCTCCAAATGGACTGGCATCCCAGTAACCAAGATGGTGGAATCGGAAAAAGAAAAACTTCTGCATCTAGAAGATCAACTACATCAAAGAGTAATTGGGCAAGATGAAGCCGTTACCGCCGTAGCTGATGCCATTCTCAAATCGAGGGCTGGACTAGCCGATCCCAACCGACCTACTGCCAGCTTTATTTTTCTTGGACCAACCGGTGTTGGTAAGACAGAACTGGCCAAGGCACTTGCCAGTAATCTTTTTGACAGCGAGAATGCCCTCGTGCGTATCGACATGTCTGAATATATGGAGAAACACACTGTCTCACGCTTGGTTGGTGCCCCTCCAGGCTATGTAGGTTATGAAGAAGGGGGACAGCTGACTGAAGCAATTCGTCGCCAGCCATATTCAGTGATCCTTTTTGATGAAATAGAAAAGGCTCATCCTGATGTATTTAACATAATGTTGCAAATCCTCGATGACGGACGCTTGACAGATTCGCAGGGTCGTCTGGTCAATTTTAAAAACACCATCATCATTATGACCAGCAACATCGGCTCTTCGTATATTTTGGATGTAGCCGGGGATGACAGCAGATACCAAGAAATGCGCTCGCGCGTGATGGAAGCTATGCAATCAAGCTTTAGACCTGAATTTCTCAACCGCATTGATGAGGTCATTATCTTCCATGCTCTAGGAAAGTCACAGTTACGTGACATTGTGCGTATTCAGGTTAAACGACTCGAAGCACGCCTGGAAGAGCAAAAAATAACTCTGCAGATGTCTGAGGAGGCTTTGGATTTTATAGCCGAAATTGGCTACGATCCTGTATTTGGAGCCAGACCTCTCAAAAGAGCTATTGGTCGTTATTTAGAAACCGTGATAGCCAAGTCCATTCTAAGGGGTGAATTCAAGGAAGGAGACACGATCACTCCAGAAGTAAAAGATGAGCGTTTAATCCTCAAATGTGCTAAAACATCAATAGTCTAAAGTCTAAAAAAGTCTATTGTTATGCAATCTTGGTCTAACTTCAACGAATTTTTATTCGGGAAGCCTCTACCTACTAGTGCTCAGAGCCATGAAAGACTGGGTAATTGGTCGGCATTGGCTATTCTTTCTTCCGATGCCCTATCCTCTGTGGCTTATGCTACAGAAGCCATTTTATCTGTCTTGATAGTTGCCGGCAGTACCGCCTTAACCAACTCTTTTCCCATATCCCTGACTATTGGCCTGCTTCTGACAATTTTGATCCTTTCCTACAGGCAAACTATTCGGGCCTATCCTCATGGAGGCGGCGCTTACACTGTGGCAAAGGAAAATCTGGGTACCTATCCTGGTTTGGTTGCTGCTGCATCTCTGTTGATCGACTATACTTTGACAGTGACTGTGAGCGTAGCGGCAGGAATAGACGCTCTCACCTCTGCCTATAGTTTTTTAGTTCCTCACAAGGTATTGATAGGCCTTTTCTGTATTTTATTGCTAGCGATTGCCAATCTGCGTGGGGTCAGGGAAGCTGGCAGAATATTTATGGTTCCAACCTATAGCTTCATATTCAGTGTATTTTTACTGTTAATCCTAGGTTTTTTTAAGCAGAGTTCAGGACATATAACCCCCCAAGTACATGATCTGACTGAACATCATCCCTTGACATGGTTTGTATTGCTCCATGCTTTTTCGGAAGGTTGTACTGCTTTAACCGGAGTAGAGGCTATTTCCAATGGAGTGATGCTCTTTAAAAAGCCCGAATGGAAAAACGCCAGGACTACTTTGATCTATATGGGTTTAACTCTGGGGCTAATGTTCATAGGAATCACTCATTTGGTAGGCGCATATAACTTCATTCCCATAACAAATGGGGAAACCATAATATCTCAACTGGGTAGAGCTATATTCGGCGGAGGACCTCTATACTATATACTGCAATATGCCACGCTTTTGATCTTGGTTTTGGCTGCCAATACCAGTTATGCTGATTTTCCTCGTCTTTCCTCTTTAGTGGCAAAAGATGGCTATTTGCCTCGTCAGCTTTCCCATATTGGCGATCGCCTGGTCTTCTCTAATGGAATTAAGATATTAAGTGTATTATCTGCTATTCTTCTTGTAGTTTTCAAGGGAAATGTCAATTCTCTGTTGCCACTTTATGCGGTAGGAGTCTATACATCCTTTACCCTTTCCCAATCCGGAATGGTGGCCCACTGGTTTAAAGAAAAAGGCAGTGGTTGGATAGGAAGTTCACTCTTTAATGGCTTGGGCGCATTAACCACTTTTGTTGTTTTGGTAGTCATCATTCTGACCAAATTCAAAGATGGTGCTTGGCTTGTAGTCATTGCCATACCCATGGTGGTCTTGCTCTTCGTCAAGATACATGCTCACTACCAAGAAATTGCCTCATTACTTCGCCTGAAGTCAATTGAACCTATAGCTCATTCTAGGCGTACTCCTATTGAAGGTACGCACAATACAGCCATAATTCTGGTAGGACAGCTAAACAGGGGGACTATAGAAGCAGTTAAGTATGCATTTACCATAGCCGATGAAGTTAGGGCTGTACACGTTGATATAGGTAGCAGTAATCTAGAGCGTATCAAAAGTGATTGGGCTCAATTGCAGATAGATGTTCCCATAGACATTGTAGAATCACCTTATCGATCAGTGGTTCGTCCTCTTGCTCAGTATATTGAATCCTGGGAAAGAGAGCATCCTGAGGGTTACTCTACTGTGATTCTTCCAGTCTTTGTTACTCGCAAATGGTGGGAAGCAGTTCTTCATAACCAAACAGCTCTTTTTCTAAGGGTAGCCTTAAGAACCAAAGAGCGGAGAATAGTCAGCACCTTCCGCTATTATCTCTAAATATGCAAAGAGAACTAATGTTGCCTGCTCTAGAAGAGATGTGGCAAAAGACCTTGAACTGGAGTCCTTCTACCGAGGTTCTCTGCCAGTTTCAGATGTTCTATGAATTGATACTAGAGAAAAACCAACAATTAAACCTTACTAAAATCGTAGAGCCTAGGGAGTTTTGGGAAAAACATCTCTGGGATTCTCTCTCTGCTGTTGTTGCTATTTTCACACAAGATCGACTTAAGGTTATAGATGTAGGTACAGGTGCCGGTTTTCCTGGTATACCATTGTCCTTTGTCTATCCTCTCTGGCAGATAACATTGGTAGACTCGATCAAAAAAAAGGTGAATTTTTTAGCCGAAGTCCAAGAAAAAATGCATATCCCCAATATTGAACTCCTATCGGCAAGAGCAGAAGAGCTAGGAAAAGATCCAACTCATAGAGAACAATACGATCTGGCTTTAATCAGGGCTGTGGCTGAAGAATCAGTGTGCGCAGAATATGTATTGCCTTTGTTGAAAATAGGAGGTATTGGTATTCTCTATAGAGGGCAATGGTCTCAAGAACAAACCAATAACCTCTCTGCAATTAGTGCTAAATTAGGAGGGGAATTGAATTTGCTCAAATCCTTAAGCACACCACTTTCTCAGAGCACTCGACATTGTCTATATCTCAAGAAAGTAGGATCTACTCCTGCAGAATATCCAAGGGCTATCGGTATACCATCTCACTTTCCTCTATTATCAAGCGATTAAACCATGTATCTCTATCCCAGTCTTGTTACAGTCCTAACATCACTTCTTTACTTAGTCCTTGTTGTCAATGTTGGCCGTGCCCGTGCTAAGTACAAAATATATCCTCCAGCTATGACCGGAGATCCCAACTTTGAAAGAGCAGTACGAGTACATGAAAATACTCTAGAGCAATTGATATTTTTCCTGCCTTTGCTGTGGCTATTTTCATTCTATGTCAGTCCGGTTTATGCTGGCATTTTAGGAGCAATCTGGCTCTTGGGAAGAGCTCTTTATGCTTGGGGGTACTACCAAGCGGCTGAAAAAAGAGTTATAGGTTTTGCAATCAGCAATCTCTCTGGTGTCATTCTCTTATTGGGCGGCCTGTTTTCGATTGTTTCCAAGATATTACAGCAGTACCGCAATATCTCTTAAATAGAATGATTTGTATGTTAGAATTGGGGGCTATGCCTGAGAATACTTGGCATTAATCTATAGAAATCGTATTATCCATACATAGTGCGCAACGACAAGCATGAATACACCAACAGAGCAGAGATTCGACTACCTAAAAATCGGTTTGGCCTCACCGGAGAGGATACGTCAATGGGGGGAGAGAACCTTAAGCAATGGGACAGGAATGGTAGTTGGTGAAGTCCTCAAGCCGGAAACTATCAACTATCGGACATTGAAGCCCGAAATGGATGGACTGTTCTGTGAAAAAATATTCGGACCTTCCAAGGATTGGGAATGCTGGTGTGGCAAGTATAAAAGGGTGAGGCACAGGGGAATTGTTTGTGAGAGATGCGGAGTTGAAGTTACAGAATCAAGAGTTCGTCGACACCGTATGGGCTTTATCAAGCTGGCGGCACCGGTCACTCATGTCTGGTATCTCAAAGGTATTCCCAGTTACTTGAGCATACTGTTGGATATGCCTCTAAGAGATGTAGAGCAGATAGTTTATTTCAACGCTTATGTAGTTTTAGATCCAGGAAACAAAGCCGATCTCAGCTATAAGATGTTGGTGACCGAAGAGCAATGGTTAGAAATAGAAGAGCAAATCTATGCAGAAAATTCAGAGCTCGAAGGGATAGATGTAGGAATAGGTGCTGAAGCTGTACAAAGACTGCTGCAGGAGATCAACCTAGAAGAGGAAGCCGAAAAATTACGTAAAGAGGTTCTTGAGTCCAAAGGGCAAAAAAGAGCCAAAATAATCAAACGCCTGCGCGTGATGGATCACTTCATTGCAACTGGTTCTGCTCCTGACTGGATGGTACTCAGCGTGATACCGGTGATTCCTCCAGATCTGCGCCCCATGGTACAGTTGGACGGTGGACGTTTTGCCACATCAGATCTCAATGATCTTTACCGTAGGGTAATCAATCGAAATAACCGCTTGGCGCGTTTGCAGGAAATAATGGCACCGGAGATCATCGTACGAAATGAAAAACGGATGCTCCAGGAAGCGGTAGATGCACTGATTGATAATGGACGCAGAGGTAGAACAGTTGTTGGTGCCAATAACCGTGCACTCAAATCCCTCTCCGATATCATTGAAGGTAAACAGGGCCGTTTTCGTCAGAACCTCCTTGGAAAAAGGGTTGACTATTCAGGGCGTTCAGTGATAGTAGTAGGACCAAAGCTAAAAATCTATCAGTGCGGACTACCTAGAGAAATGGCCATAGAGCTGTTTCAGCCATTTGTTATCCATAGAATGATCAAAAACCAGATTGTCAACAACATCAAGGCTGCCAAAAAATTCATTCAAAAAGGAGATCCACAGGTTTGGTCAGTTTTAGAAGAGGTCATAACTGGACATCCAGTTCTTCTCAACAGGGCACCAACTCTTCACCGACTAGGCATCCAGGCTTTTGAACCTATCTTGGTAGAAGGGCGTGCTATACAACTTCATCCATTAGTCTGCCCTGCTTTCAATGCTGATTTTGATGGAGATCAGATGGCAGTTCATGTACCTCTTTCTATTGAGTCGCAGACCGAAGCTCGTCTATTGATGTTGGCTTGTCATAATATACTCTCTCCCGCTACAGGACGCCCTATAGTAGCACCATCTCAAGATATGGTCTTGGGTTGTTATTATTTAACAGCCGAAAACCTCAATGCTCATAAAGGACGAGGACAGTATTTTTCCTCTTTAGATGATGTGATCAGGGCATACCATCAAAAAGAAGTAGAATTGCATTCACAAATTTGGGTACGCTATCTGGGAGAAGTGATGACAGATAAAACTGATGATGAGGTTATTTCTCAGGAAATACTCGAAGACAAAAGTGTTGTTAAAGTTTACCGTGAGAGAAAAATAAGAGAGGACGCTAACGGTCAGCTCATTTCACAGTTCATTAAAACAACCCCAGGGCGAGTGATCTATAACAAAACCATTCAAGATACTATCGCTCTCTAAAGCTAGTTATAAGCATATCAATGATTTGATAGTTGGCTTCGGGAAAGGAAAAGTTATGAAGATGTTCTACTTTGCTCCAGCAAACCTCTTGAGACTCAAGGGGCTGGGGGCTTCCCCCCAAATAATGGCAATGATGAACAATTAAGGTTACCTGAAAATCAGCATAACTATGATTTACTGTGATCAGATGTGCGCCGACTTCTATATCCAAAGCCAGCTCCTCCTTTATCTCTCTGGTGATACAGTTCTCTATAGTTTCATCGGCTTCTATCTTGCCACCTGGGAACTCCCATAAACCACCAAAAACTCCACCAGGCAATCTGCGGTCTATCAAAATCTCACCCTGTTGATTGGTTATAACCGCAACCCCGATGATCTTATTTGGCAACTGCTTCACTAGCGTCAGGGGGCAATATCTTCCAATGACTGAAGTGATTTCTCAAAATTGAGCCTCTGTTCAGCATTACGCAGAAAATAGCCACTCATCATCGCCGAGGCTAAAAGCCGTCCTAAATGGTCTCTATTGGTACTTATGGTTACACCAAAATGCTCTCCAGGAAGATTACCTAAAAGACCTGAAATATTGCGCTCCATAACCTGGAATACTTCATTTGATTCTGGCTTGGATAGGTGTGAAATAGCTTCTGGAGTTAGGGACTGCAGATATTGCCACAAAAGCTCTCCTGACTCACTATCTCCTTCTAGGAAAAATTTGGGGTGTCTAGCTTCGTTGTTCATGCTCTATGTCCTTTAATTAAGTAATTAAGAAATATGACATCCATTGATAACATCTAATCTACCAGCTATTGCCTACAAATCAATGTTGGCAGAACCGAACTCTTCCAGTAAAGGTTTCCTCACCTCAACTGGCCAAGTATTCGCGCAAATTAGAATTTCTCTTACGTAGCTTGGTTAATGCTTCTCTTTCGATTTGCCTGACTCTTTCTCTAGAGATATCCAAATACAATCCTATTTTGGAAAGGGTCATTGGTTGCTCATTGTTTAAGCCGTAACGCAGGGAAAGAACCTCTTTTTGCTGATCTGAGAGTTCATTCATTAAATTCTCCAGATCCGCCTGCATGGAACTATGCACAGTGAAATCTTCTGGAGAGGAATTATGATCTTCTAACAATTCGCCCAGTTCTGTATCGAGATTATCTCCCACCTTAAGATCCAAAGACAGAGGAGTACGCGCTCTTTCGAGGTATTCTCGCACTTGCTTGGGAGAAAGTTCGAGTTCTTGGGCTATCTCAACAATCGTAGCAGATCTTCCTTTTTCTTGAGCTAGCAACCTTTGTGCTTTCTTTATTTTATTGAGTTTTTCTGTAATGTGAATTGGCAATCTAATAGTGCGGCTCTTCTCTGCTATGGCCCTAGTTATAGCCTGCCGGATCCACCAGTAAGCATAGGTTGAAAAGCGATACCCTTTGGTAGGGTCAAACTTTTCCACTCCTCTTTGCATTCCAATTGTTCCCTCTTGGATAAGATCAAGGAGATCTAGATTTCTTTTGAGGTATTTTTTGGCCACCGATACCACCAATCGCAAATTGGCCTCAACCATTTTCCGTTTAGCCCGCTCTCCTGTGCTAATGATTTTGAGAAGCTCTTGCTCGTTCAGGCAAGCAGATTCAGCCCACATGTTGTTATCTGCATTCTCGGGTAGTTGATTCTTGATCTCGAGAAGAAATACCATTTGTTGAACCTGTTTTGCCAAAACAATTTCCTCTTCATGAGTCAACAATGGTACTCTGCCGATTTCTTTGAGATAGGTACGAATAGGATCTGTTTGGGTTTTAGCTGTTTCCATAAGTCGACGATGGCAATAAATCCCTTATTCGCTTAAGCTCACTAATTTTTTCAAAAAACGTATGTAATTAATGTAATAAAGTATACTTAAGCTCAGAATTGAGCTACGTATTCGGTGATTTACTTATTATAATCTAAAAGTTAAGATTTGTAAAGTTTGTTGATTTAGCCCTTTGGTGCGGTTAATTCCCCTTTCATCATTTGGTCAGTTGGGTTGACAATAGATTTAGTTTAATTAGCGGTATGGCTTAGATTTTAAATATGTTTCGTAAAATACTAGTTTCAGTGCTTGGTCTTTCGCTATGCTTGACCACCTTCAGTTGTATGAGTCCCAGGGTACAAAACACATCTGCCCCAGTTATCAACCAAGTTCAGAAATCTCCAGTCCTGCCAGATGGGAAATATCCAGTCCAGCAGGTTAGCTATAGTGATGCTGATGGCCGTTACAGCTTAATGCTGCTTGATACACCTGCCGGAACTCGTCCTATGTTCCAAACACAACGTTTGGAGATGGCGCGATTGGGCAATGAGCAGATAAAACAGAACACGAAGAGTTTTTTGGAAATTAAAAACAAAGAGCCTATTTTGTATTTGACAGAAGATTTTAAAATTGACTATGTACATGCCGTGACCGAGACGCGCATGGATCCATCCACAGGAGGAAGACAGGAGGTGGTTGTTCGTCAAGAGAACAGCTCATGGAGCCCATTCTTTGGTGCTATTGCCGGACAAGCCATTGGAAATGCCCTTTTTCGCCCCCAATATTACGTTCCTCCTGTCTATCAAGGATCAGCAATGAGAGGCTTTGGAGGATATGGCACTAGTTACAATGATGCAGTAGGTAGTTATCAAAACCGTTACAATCAGCCTCCGGCGGCAGTAAGAAATCGTCAGGTTCTTCGTAGCTCTGGCAGTTTCTACGGTGGTACTGCTACTAGATCTTATCCGGGGGGCTACTCTAACTATTCCAACAGAAGCAGTGGTGCTGGTTTTGGCTCAAGTCGCCTCAACTCTTCTGGCAGAAGCAGCTCTTATAGCCCGGGC
>CAIPYC010000152.1 GCA_903869185.1 uncultured cyanobacterium
CCTCACCCTTTGTGGGATTCGGGACTTAGGAAAAAGTGTTTCAGCTCTTTTTTTCTTGAGATATCTCAGTCCAATAAATAGTGGTATACCCAACATGAATCCCTGTTCCGGGGAAAATTCAAAAGGTACGCGGGTTGGAGTTGGAGCTGGAGGGGCTGCACTCGCCTTAGTGGAAGCCCAAGAAATCATAGTAAAGAGATAGAATTGATATCGCTAGGGCTTTGGATAATTTGTTGGTATTCATAGATCTCCTTAAAAGAAATATTAGGCATATTGTACAGAACATAATCCAAAAAACAGTATATATACAGTACAATTGGAATGTAAGTTTATTAATTGACTGTGGGTTTACATGGTCTCGAGTTAAGGCTTTTTTGCCTCTATCGTAGTCCTTGTTGAATATGCTAGAATCCAGAAAAATAGTCAATCCATAAAAGATCAAAATTTTAGTAATGAATAAAGCCAATACTGTCCACGATGTTGTAGTCAAGACCGCTAGTGGTGAAGACAAGTCTCTTGCCAAATATGCAGGTAAAGTTCTCTTGATTGTCAATGTAGCTTCCTACTGCGGCTATACTCCTCAGTACAAAGGACTAGAAGCACTCAGCGCAAATTATAAAGATAAAGGCTTGGAAGTTCTTGGTTTTCCCTGTAATGATTTTGGCGCCCAAGAACCAGGAAGTCTCGATGAAATCAAAAAGTTCTGTGAATCTCTTTATGGCGTAAATTTTGAGCTTTTTGATAAAGTTTGTGCCAAAGGAGAAAATAAACATCCCCTCTATGAAAAACTAACTCAACTCTCTAGCACCAATGAAGATGTAGCTTGGAATTTCGAGAAGTTCTTAATTAATAAAAAAGGGCAGGTTGTTGGACGCTTCAAGAGCAATGTACCTCCTGATTCTCCAGAATTGATTGCTGCTATCGAAAAAGAACTTACTGCCAGATAGATAAAACTCTACTGGAAATGAGTAAATTAGGCGTAGCAATTGTTGGCACGGGATTTGGATGCAAGGTTCACATCCCGGGGTTTCGAGAACATGCTCTTACAGATGTGGTGGCTATCTACCACCGTGATCTTCAAAAAGCAAATTCTTTGGCAACTGAGTATGAGATTGCCAACTATTTTGATAACCTTGAGGATCTTCTTGCTCTAGAATCTGTTGAAGCGGTCTCTATCTCTACTCCTCCTTTTTTGCATTACCAAATGGCCAAGCAGGTTATCCTAGCAGGTAAACATCTGCTTTTAGAAAAGCCCATGACCATGAACCTTGGGCAATGCCAAGAGCTTTATCATCTAGCTCAAAGCCAGGGAGTTATAGTAGCTACCGATTTCATGTTCCGTACTATTCCAGCCTGGCAATTGCTATCTCACTACTTAAATCAGGAATATGTGGGTAAACCAAGGTTTATCAAGGTAGATTGGTTGGTTCCCGGGCGAGCCGATTCATCCCGCATATGGAACTGGTATTCTTCTAAAGATATGGGAGGAGGTGTTCTTGGCTCAATCGGCTCTCATGTCTTTGACTATCTACATTGGTTATTTGGCCCGGCCCAGAAAATATCAGCCCAGCTCTACTGCTCTATCAAGGAGCGCCTTGATCCTAATGATGGTCTCAAAAAATTAGTAGACGCTGATGATATAGCAACCATCTCACTTGAGCTGGCAGAGAATGTGCCTGTGCAAATTAATCTCAGTTCAGCCACCTATCAAGGAAGAGGGCATTGGCTCGAGATCTATGGCGACTGCGGAACCCTTGTTCTTGGTAGTGATAATCTCAAAGACTATGTCCATGGTTTCAAGCTGATGGCCGCTGTTGCCGGCAAAGAGCTAACCATGTTAGAAATACCCAAAGAACTAGAATTTGATAATGTTTTTACTGACGGACGAATCGCCCCTTTTATCCAAATAGTAGATCGCTGGGTAAAGGCAATAGAAACCGGAAATGAGCCAACCCC
>CAIPYC010000153.1 GCA_903869185.1 uncultured cyanobacterium
CATGGTCGACCAGCAAAAAATATTTTTCGTTATGGACTTGATTTTCTGCGTTCCATTTTTGTTGATCTAGATCTAAAACAAAATGACTTCCTTCTCTGTCTTCAATTTTTGTCCTGTACGTAGAGAAAATCAGCGTTTTTGTACCAAAAAACAAGCTTGGGTTAGTTCTAGATATTCCTGTGGCATTGAACGAAATGGTTCTATAAAAGAATTTCTTAGCTCTTGATCTACATCAATATGACCGTATTTGTTTATCTCTAAGACATCGAAACCATGACGATCAAATATCTCGATGAAACTCATCGGACGGATTCGATTGGATTCATGGATCATTTTATCAATAGTGTCAATCCTTAAAAACTCAAGAGAATGAATATTATCATTATTCGAATAACTCCAATGATCTATTCCATCAATATTGTGCACTCCATAACCACCCTTCTTAGTTATCCTGGCAAGTTCGGCGCAGGCTAAATCAATATCAGATATATGCTCTAAGCATGAATTACTAATTATAACATCGGCTTCAGCATCTTCTAGGGTGGTTTGGAATATCGATTCTTGACGAAAGTTTAAACGCTTTGAATTATCATCTGATAAATTACCTTCTGATAATGTAACTAAATCGAAGCTTGAAAGATTTTCAATAATTTCTTGACTTGAAATTCTAAAATCGCCAAATACCTTACTTGGATTAACAATGGTTTTACCGACTACTTTAGCCAAATTAGCTATAGATTGCCGAAGGTTCTTAGGGGAATCTGGATCAATAGCAATTGCTTTTTTTGCTCCTAACATTAAATAAATAAAAGATAATCCAAAAGGATTTAATGATCCACAACCGACATCAACAAATGTTGCATTTTTTATCGGTAATTTATGATTTTTCCAAAACCGATATGTTATATAGAATAGTCCATCTAAATATTTTAAAGAAAATCTATTTTCATATATATTTAATGATTTTTCTATTTCCATTTCCAAGAGAGAAAGGGCAATAAGTTGTGATTCTTCCAAGCTTGTAAAGGTGATATCTTCTTTGTTCTGATGTTGAAAACGAGAAAGCAGTTCAGCCGCCAAGTCCCAATTAGTTGCATCTGAAAATTGATTGTTCGCTTGCAAACCAAATGTTGGCAGTGAACCATAGATATTATCGGTCATATAAATAAAGTTGATATTTCTGGTTTATTTTTTAATATTTTACATTGATTATAATATTTTTAGAATTTTTTTACACTTACTATTCATTTTACGGTAGTCTTTGCCCAACAACATCAAAAGATTGCTTATTAGTATAAAGACAAATAATAAACATATTTATTGACTAAAACAATACTTTAGTGTATAGAGCAAAAAAATAATTTATCATGTAAAGTGTGTAGAGAGATTAGTTGTATTATCTCTAATGTCTAGTGAAATCTGCTTTCTTCTGGTAAAGTAGAATATTAAAAATGAAAAAATTGGTATCCACAATGTCAAACAACAAGAATAAGTTTTCTCTAGCATTAGTGCATATGCTTGCCCTGACCGCTCTAGCTGGTCTAACACTCAAGCAATCTTACGCTCAAACTGCTCCTCACGTAAAAACAGTAGATGATTTTAAGCGTAAAAACAAAAATCAAGATAGTTTAAATACTTCTGGAGGATATTGGTATACAGCGGCCGGTTCTGGCTCTGTGGTTTCACCTGCAACCAACAAATTTAAGCTGAGCAATGAGGGTGTCAATGGAGTTGGTAAATCCGTAAAAATCACAGGCAAGGTTTCCAAAGGTGGTTATATCGCAGTCGGAACAAGTCTCAATAAAACTGCGGCTCCAGTTTCCCTTGCACAGTATAAAGCTATTGAATTTTGGGCAAAAGGTGATGGAAAAAAATATGGAGTCCAATTGCAGAGTCCCAATGCAATCAAAGATTACAATTATTACAGTTACTCCTTCGTGGCTAAGCCACAATGGACTCATTACATAATCCCTTTTAGTAAGTTAGCTCAACAAGACTGGGGGAATAAAACCATTCATGTTCCTCTAAAAGATTCTCTTAAGCAGGTTAAAGTTATCACATGGTACACGAATCCATACGGTGAGGCCAGGTCATCTGTAGATTTAGCAATTGCAGATGTCAAATTGACTTACTAAAGCTTTATAGTTCACTCTTGGTAAGAGCAAAAACCTAGCAGTAATTTACTACAGCTTATAAATTTAATAAGGAGTCTGATTAATTTTTAGTAAAATACATTATGACTTTTAATATAATTTTTAAGCCAAAGGCAGGATCTATACTCTGTCATTCAAAACCAAAGAAAATAGCAATACTGCCCACTCTCGAATATGAAGGGATTTTTCACAATGGTGGAATTGGAACCTATTATAAGAACTTGGCTGTATCACTGGCATCAAAGGGATGGTATGTAATTGTTTTCATACCGCAGTGTAAAGAAAAATTTGGGGGTAAATCAGAATTCTTGGAGGTAAGCAATATATTTTCAGATCAAGATCTTCAAGACATCTTAGAACTAGATCAAGACTATCTTTCTTTGCTCGAAGAGTGTAAACAAAGAAACTGGTATAACTATGTGAGCCTTAATAGTTTATTTTTTGTTCAGGCTCTTACCAAGCTTTTTCCAAATTTGAATATCTATATTGAGTTTCATGAACTCTCTGGCATAGGCTATCAAACAATTCAAGCAAAACAATCTGGACTTCTTGGAAATAACTGCTTAATTGCCACTACGCTCCACAGCGGACTTGAGTGGATATATGAGTCTAATGAAAAATATGTCCAGGAAGATTTAGATACATTTTTACAATCCTCCTTTTTTGAACAATATTCCTATGAATATGCCAATATTTCGTTTTTTCCATCAAACTACCTCCAGGAAAAGGTTAAAACTTATGGCTGGAAAAAAGATGATTATATTCATTTGCCAAATTATGTACCACTAAACTGACTTTCGTGAATAAGGTAATACAATGAGCAGAGCAAATCCCTCTAGAGTATTTAAAAATAATGAAATAAATTTTAGAAAAGATATTGCCAATAATCTTCTCAAATCAAATTCAGACAAAGTTGCGGTTTTAGTTAGCAATGAATATGAGGGACTCTCTAGAAATGGAGGAATTGGCACTTATTACAGCGCTCTTGGCAAAAAACTAAAAGAGGCTCAATGGACTACAGTACTGATTTACTGTCAGTCAGATGGGAAATTCCAGGGAAAATCAGATGTAGCTGATTTAGACTTTATTTTTTCTACTGGAGAGATATTTGATTCTCTAATTCTTCAATCAAGCCAACTGTTAATACTTGATCAAGCGGGAAATAGCGAATCTCCCATTTGGCAAAGTCTCAGTTGTCTGTTTTATATACAATCAGTAATCAAGGTTTTTAACAATGCACAAATTTACATAGAATTTCATGATATAAATGGATTTGGTTATCACACTTGTCAAGCTAAACAAATTGGTCTTTTGCCTGACAATTGTCTAACATCACTCACAATTCACGGCTGCTTTGAGTGGATTTTTGAAGCAGGCGAAGCAATGATCAATGATGATTGGTTTTGGCAAGCCCTTTTTAGAGAACAAGAATCATACGAAGGAGCTGATTTGACTTTTTTCCCATCTTCTTATCTCAAATCCAAGGTGGAATCGTACGGATGGAATAA
>CAIPYC010000154.1 GCA_903869185.1 uncultured cyanobacterium
CGATATGGCAAAACAAAGACTCTAAAATAGACATAGGGGTTTGGTGCTGATTATTGCTTTACTTTATTTTCAGCTTATTGGCCGCCCCTTTTTCTGTTATTCCTTATCCCGAACTGAGGTTAATTTATTGCTTGGATTCAATCAGCTAATCGGCGCAATGAATCATTTTAAACCCTTTTATTCTTCTGGATAATGAGCCTTTATTTACTACTTGCCTGACTCAGAAAGTGACAGAAGGGGGATATATTGACGATTAAGAAATTTGAACACTGAACTTTCAATTCAGAGTCCTTAAAGATATGCGTCTGTCAATAATATGGGCTGTTTACACGCATTGGGCCAGGGCTCTTACACAACAAAGGACAATATAGACTTTACTGCCAATGTTGAATGATGTAATGACTTGATTAGCTTCTTAAACTGGTACTATCAAGAAAAGATTTCTATTATTTTCCTATTTTTACGAGGTTCGCTTAATATAATTATGGTTCGCTTAGGAAAAAACAAATTACATAATCGTAACAATTTGAGATCTCAAGGTAATGAATATTTTGACTATTACTACCATACGCCTGGAGGATTGCCAGGTAACTTTGAGGTTTCTGCATCTGCAGTCCCTTCCAGTATAGAACTAATTGACTATGATAAGAAACATGTAATACGAAGGAAAAATTTCTCTCCTGAAGAATCTATTCCTTATCTTGAACAAAAGACAGTTACCTGGGTTGATGTCCAGGGATTGGGGACTGAAGAAATTTTAAATCGGGTTGGTCGCGTGTTCAAACTCCATCGTCTACTTTTAGAAGATGTTGTCAACGTTCCACAAAGACCAAAATGCCAAGACTACGCGGATCAGTTACTTATTATTGCCCAAGTTGTTCGACTCAAAACCAAAGGTGAGGGCTTTGATACAGAACAAGTGAGTTTTATTATTGCTGAAAATTATTTACTGACTTTCCAAGAAAATACAGTATTCGATCCATTTGAACTAGTAAAGGATCAGATTCGCTTATCTCAAGGACAGATTAGAGAGTTGGGAATTGATTACTTAACTTATCGTTTAATTGATGGGATTATCGAGGGTTACTTTCCTATTTTAGAACATTATGAAGATCGAATAGCGACATTAGAAGAGAAAATCATAGGTAACCCTACTAGAAGCGATTTGGAACAGGTTTACAGAATCAGAAGAGAATTACTTTCCCTAAGGAGATTGATCTGGCCATTACGAGATGTTTTAAGTGTCCTCACTAGAACTGGGTACAATAACATCAACATCGAAGTGCAAGTTTACTTTAGAGATTGCTACGACCATGTGATTCAACTACTGGAAATTATTGAGAGTTATAGAGAGTTAGCCTCTAGCTTGATGGAAGTTTATCTATCTGCAATCAGTAATCGCGTCAACGAAGTAATGAAGCTTTTGACTATTATTTCTACCATATTTATTCCCTTAACCTTTATAGCTGGACTCTATGGTATGAACTTTGAATTCATGCCAGAACTGAAATCAAAATGGGGCTATTATATTTGCTTAGCTGTGATGGCGTTAATCGCGATCACCTTGATCTACTTTTTCTGGCGCAAGGGCTGGTTTCAAAGATTATATTGAGATCTTTTGTGTCCCAATAGTTAAAAAAAGATTTCCCCCAAATCGGGGGAGTGTTTTTAGAAATGTCCTATAATTGCATCGGCAAATTGAGAGCATTTGAGAGGACCCTCAAGAGGTGGCTCTAGTAATCTAGCCAAATCATAGGTAACCTGACGATTAACAATAGCTTGATCCAAGCCCTTTTTGATTAGTTCTGCAGCTTCTTGCCAGCCCATATATTCGAGCATCATTACAGCTGAGAGAATTAAAGAGCCAGGATTGATTCTGTCTAGTCCAGCATGTTTGGGAGCAGTGCCATGGGTAGCTTCAAAAATCGCACAATTATCGCCAATATTGGCGCCTGGACTCATACCCAGACCACCTACTATAGCAGCAGCAGCATCTGAAAGATAATCCCCATTGAGATTCATCGTGGCAAGTATGGAATATTCATCAGGTCTGGTTTGGATCTGTTGAAAGATGCTATCGGCTATACGGTCATTGACCATGATTTTGTTTTTCCATTGTCCATTTCCATGGCTCTGCCATAGAGTATCAAGCACATATACTACTTCGCTACAGATTTTAGCCTGTTTTTCATGCGTAAGTGAACCATAGCCTGGATCTATCAAACGTGCATTATCTTCTGCTGATATATCACTATCTTTTTCACGATTGCTCAAGATCCAAGATTCCCGTTCAGTTACACAGACATCCCGAAACTCACTAGTTGCCAATTCATAGCCCCAATCCCTAAAGGCCCCTTCAGTATATTTCATGATGTTGCCCTTATGAACCAGAGTCACTTGCTGTTTATATAGAGGTAATTTGAGAGCATGTTCAATTGCTTTGCGGACAAGACGCTGTGTACCGGTTTTGCTTATTGGTTTGATACCAATACCAGAATCAAGTGGAATCTTTTTGTTTTTATGCTCTGGCGTAGCTGGAATAAGTTCATCATTGAGTAAAGATATAAGTTTCTGACCAATTTCACTATCTTTGGCCCATTCAATACCTAGATATATATCCTCAGTATTCTCCCGAAAAACTATAACATCCAATTTTTCTGGAGTTTTATGGGGTGAGGGTGTACCGGGATAATAACGACAGGGACGCACACATGCATAGAGATCAAAAAACTGGCGCAGAGCTACATTAAGAGAACGTATGCCTCCTCCTACTGGAGTAGTCAAAGGTCCCTTGATGGCTATACCATATGTTTTGATGGCATTAAGGGTGTCTTCAGGAAGATATTGGTAAGTACCATAAAGATCACAGGCCTCATCTCCAGCATATACCTTGAACCAGTGTATTTTACGTTTTCCTCGGTAAGCTTTCTCTACTGCTGCATTGATGACTTTTTCGGTAGCAGGCCAGATATCTACTCCAGTTCCATCTCCTCTGATATAAGGAATGATTGGATCATCGAGTACAATTGGCTTACCAGCTGAAAAAGTAACCTGAGAACCTTTAGTAGGGGCAATTAGCTTTTCGTACATAGACTTTAATCAATAACTATTTTTTGTTTATTATATGTTGACAATACGTTTAAATTTTCTAATTCTTAGCCGACCTAAGCAAGGAAACTCCCATAGCAAATGGTATAAATCCAGTCGTGAAAGTTACAGTCTCTGCTATATCGAGAGTAGGAGCGAAAATTCCCAAATTATTACCAACTGGGCGCTCTATTCCAAAATCCTTGGGATCGTTCAATACCTGAGCTGAGCCGTTGAGACCTTGTCGAACCATGGTAGAAGAACTACCACCATCTAGATTAACTCCATTATAAGCTCCAAATTTTTGTAACCATTGCGCTGTTTGATAGAGAGTTGCGCCATCACTTGGAGCAAACCTTCTTCCATCAATTGTCAACAAGATTAAATATTTGCCATCTTGAGTAATACCTGCTGCTGTTCTAGAATCTATTTTATTGTTGTCTACTGGGAGTATTTGTCCATTTCTCAGTAGCTCAGGAATACCAGAAACAACCGTATAAGCGTCCGTTGGAGCAGATCCGATCCGATAGTTTACAATGCTGGCTGAATTATTCTGTTTGATTGCCAGTGAAGTTGTATTACCTTGCAATGCAGGATTAACAAGCTGGGAATCAGATATTGCTAAACCCAAAAGAGGTGTTGGCAAAGATATAAGTAAGGGAGAATGATGGAAATAGTTGGCATTAACTGCAACCTGTAATTTATATTGCTCTAAAAACCGGCTGGTTGTCTGAGTTATGGTTTGGTTGGGCGAGGATAATCCAACACTTTTAGGAGTTGAGAAAAAATGAATATGAGGATTGGTCAAATCAACCCTCATGGCATTTACTATTTGATAAGATTGATGATCACCCAGAGATCCTCTACTGTATTCTATTCCCTGAAAAATTGGCTGCCAAGGCTTAATGTTAGCTATGGCATAAGCAGGTTTAGAAGCGAATAAGTATACAAGTATTGTAGCTAAGAAGAATTTAAAAGTTTTAAAACTGGTGGGATCTATGGTTGTCATAGTTTTAAAACACATCACATTATCAAATCTGCCTTGCCTAGTTCTTGATTTTATTACGCAGGAGAAAACCAAAACCCAAAGCCACAAAACCACCCAAATATGTTGCAGGCTCGGGCACAGATGTGCTCAAGGGAAGAGCGTAAACACCCAAGCTGTTACCTACTAGTCTTTGGAATCCACTTGAAGGAGTATTTAACAATAGGGGGGATCCATTAGAGCCTTCTTGCACCATGGTCGTAGATCCCCCTCCATCGAGACTAACAGCACTATAAGCACCAACAAGACTCAATGCCAGCGCTAATTCCTCAGGAGTGGCACCACCAGTGCAGCTAGGTGAACCATCTATTGTCATCAGGTAAAAAGTACTACTATTTTGGGAGATGCCAGCGGCTGTCCTGGCACATGCTTGTGTGCTAGTTGCTGAAAAATTACTAGTATCTAATGCTCCATTTAGAAGCACCTGAAAGCCTGAGACATCATTATAGTCGCTGCTTGATGGCAAGGTATTTAAAGGATAGTTGACAATGCTGGCAACATTGGATTGTGTGATAGCCACAGTTTGAGTATTACCGCCAGAACTCCCATTAACCACATGACCATCTGATACTGCTATACCATTAAGTGTGGTTGGGGCAGAAGAATTAGTTGGAGAGTAAGTGAAAAGATTGGCATTTACTGCAACTTGTAAACCATTGTTACTGAGAAAATCACTAGTTGTTTGTGGAATAACTTCATTAGGAGCTGGCGCAGATGTAGGACTTGTATAGAATCTAATATTGGGATCAGTCAAATCAATTTCCATTGCATTTATCCCAAAGTTTCCTAATGAACCAATAGCATAGTCTATTCCTTGAAAAATAGGTGTAAAACTCCCGATTGTTGGAACTGCTGCAAAGGAACTAGAAGAAACAGCAGCCATTATCAAAGCCAGAGGTATAGATTGAACAGTTCGAGCAACATTTTTCATAGTAACAATATACTAATAATGTATAGACAATTACTCAATATCTTATACCACAATCTTTTTTTCATCAACAATAGCTACCGGTTAACAGTGAAGATATCAATCGTGTTCTCTTGGAGAGTGTAGCGATTTCTCAACTGAATTGAGGAGATAATTGTATCAGCTTTAAAAAATTTTTGGCTAGAATAGAGAAAAGATAAATACTTAAATTTATCCAACTGTGGAGTTTAATACTTAAATTAGCTTTCATGACTATCAGTAATTACGTTGTCAGACAAGATTTCTTTACTATAAGTAGCACTAAAGATTTAGTTCAAGAAAAAGCATTATCTATATCCACAAAAAAATACCATCCTATCCATCAAATTCCAGGTCGCTGGAGGATTAGAGTAGAGCGTCTGATTGATGATGAGGAATATGCCAACAATTTGACCAGTCTTTTGCAAGATAGTAATCTTTTGACGGGAGTCAGATGTAATAGGCTGGTGGGTTCACTGATTGTCGATTTCGATCCTCTTATAGTCAACGAGAAACAGTTAGATGATTTTTTGGTAGTCAACATTGAAGAAGCTAGCCGCGATAATTTTTCAATTTCCAATAAAACAAATGAAGATCCCGATGAGATAAATTATTTTAATCGTTTGGGTTTTCCAATTGGTAGTCTTATTGTATCTCTTTTGGCAATACCATTAGAGCTACCAGCTCTTTTGGTTAGCCCAATAATTTTGGCAGCTTGTGTTCCTGCATTTAAAAGAGCCTGGCAAGCACTCACTCAAGAGCAGACAGTTGGTGTAGATTTTCTGGATTCAGTTGCAATAATTCTTTCTCTTTGGCAGGGACATTTTATTCCACCAACATTGATGATCACCTTGATAGAATCAGGTGAAATAATCAGAGATTCCACTGCCCGTTCTTCTCAACGTCAAAGTTATAACCTTCTCGATAGTTTGGGCCAATATGTTTGGCTGGATAAAGAAGGCGTTCAAGTACAAATTCCCCTCAAGGACATCAAGGAAGGAGATATTGTAGCTATCTATCCTGGAGATCTTATTCCAGTTGACGGCAAAATAGTAGAAGGTACTGCTCTTATTGATCAAAATAAATTGACAGGAGAATCAGTCCCGGTTCATCGCGAAATAGAAGATGAGGTTTTCGCATCCACTGTTGTAGTTGAAGGACAATTATTGATCCAGGTTCAAAGACTGGGGATCAATACTCGTGCTGGTATGGTGGTTGAGCTGATGAAAGAGGCGCCAATCCATGATACAAGAATTGAAAACTATGCTGCCAAATTTGCTAATTTTGCAGTCATACCAACTCTATTGCTCGCAGGGGGACTTTATGGAATCACAGGAGATCTCTCAAGAGCTAGTTCGCTGGCGACTTTGGATTTTGGTACTGGAATCAGGGTTTCTGTACCTACTACGGTTCTAGCTGGTCTAACTCGCGCAGCCAAAACCGGTGTCTTTATTCGCAGTGGAAGAGCGATTGAAATGCTCTCCAAAGTTGACTGTGTGGTGTTTGATAAAACTGGTACCCTAACTCAAGGTAAAGCCGCAATTATTGGGATAGAAACTATCAGTTCAAGAATATCTAAAAATGAAATTCTCAAGCTGGCAGCTTCGGCTGAGCAGGGACTAACACATCCAGTCGCTCATGCCATTGCCAATGGTGCCAAGGAGAGAGGACTTAATGCATATCAATGCCAGGACTGGGACTATAAAGTTGGTTTAGGTGTAGTAGCCACTATAAAAAATAAAACTGTTTTAGTCGGAAGTAGCAGACTTATGGAAAGCGAAGGAATAGATATTTCAGCAAGTTATATTTATAAAACTGGTGGAACCTCCTTAGCTTATGTTGCCAGAGATGGTAAATTAATTGGTTTGATACTGTATGCCGATCCAATTCGCACTGAAAGCCACGAAGTAATTGCAGCACTCCATAGTCAAGGGATTGAAACCCACATGTTAACTGGCGATGTAGAAAGGGTAGCCCAATCTGTTGCCAGAGAACTGGGGATTGATCGAGTACATGCCCAGGCCTTTCCCGAGAAAAAGGTGGAAGTAGTCAGAAAATTGAAGGAATCCGGAAAAACGGTAGCTTTTATTGGAGATGGGATCAATGATTCTGCCGCTCTTGCTTATGCTGATGTATCACTGAGTTTTGCTGCAGGAAGTGATATTGCCAGAGAAACTGCTGATATTGTATTAATGGATGATGATCTAAGTGGATTACCCAATGCCATCGAGATTGCAAAATCGGTTATGGAAATTATTAGTCAAAATGCCCTAATAGTAGGTATTCCTAATTTCTTTGCATTGGCTTATGGTATTTTCTTTAGACTAGATCCAATCATGGCAATTTTCATTAACAATGGTTCTGCTATTCTAGCTGGTTTAAATGGGCTGCGTCTAGCTCTGGTAAATAATAAAAATTAGCTTTGTAGTATTATAAGTTGACTAAATACTAATTTTTAGTTAGCACAAATAAGCTGCCTTCGTTACCACGACCTACTCTCAAATCCTGATCTAAATAAGTTATCTCTAACCAACCTTTTTGTTCTCGATTTCCAATAGAAAAATCCAGAGGAGGAAATTTTTGATCATGCTCAATTAAATCAATAAACTGGCTAGGAGAAATATAATTTATCAATTTTTGCAAACCGACTATAGAACGATCAAACTTTACCTGCACCCTTTTTTCAGATACAGGTGTATAGATAGCACAAACACTGACTATAGACTCAAGAAAGGGAATACCCAAAACTTCGGCTATATTGTATATCCTCATGTCTCTAGTACGAATTGATTGATAGATCTGACCGATGTTAAAAACAGGAATACGATCAAGACCCAACAAGGCTCTACTTGTAGTATAAAGTAATCTCCAATCGCCTTCTATTAGTGAGGCGTCATTCAATGGCTGAGGATTTGGATTTAGTTTCTCCAAATTTTCAATAGCCAGCAAAATAGCTAAACGGTCAGCTTCACTAGATAGCAATCCACGATTTTTACCAGAAATCATCTCTAAAAGCTCAGTTTTTTCGTTCATGATTTTTATCCCCAATTTGGCTAATAAACGCTAAAATATGTATACTATGCTACCTTGAATACTATGTATAATCCATCAGTACGACAAGAATCTCGTTATGAACCAGCCAGTGTTATTCCTTTAAAGACAGATTCCTCAATTTTAGAATGGCTTCGCAACAGTGGAAGGATGATGCCTCGTGATAAAGAAGAAGTCGAAAAAAACCAAATCAATCTAGAAGAAGATATTGATATATCTGGACTTATTGATGATGACCCAGGCTATGATGATGCTTTAGAAATAGGGTTAGATGAAGAAGATTTTGAAGAGGAAATTTGAAAGAAAACTCGCCTTAGCTAGGAAACAGACAATAACAAGATTTTTAAACACATGTTGATTGTAAAGCCTATCTATTTCCCCACAGGAACCTCTCTGTTTGTTTTATTGACTTTAATACTAACAGGTTTAATCTTTGGATTGACTTCTTCGGTTCAAGATCTGCTGATTCCACTGGGTATTTCTGCACTCACAAGTTCAATACTAGGGTATATAGTAATCCCATATTTAAGGAAATTCAAAGCAGCTCAAATAATTCAGGAAGATGGACCACAGAGTCATCTAAAAAAAGCGGGAACTCCTACCATGGGTGGGATTTTTTTTGTGCCAGTAGCCATAATAGTATCTGTATTACTATCAAAATTTGATTCAGATATATTGGTACTATCCCTGATCTGCCTAGGCTATTTATCAATAGGTTTCTATGACGATTGGATGATTTTACGTAAAAGGTCAAACAAAGGAATTTCTCCTAAAACAAAACTTTTTTTACAGATCACAATAGCTATATTTTTTATTATTTATCTATATCTAAATAAAGCAAGCTCTCTGGAGAACTTTACCAAAATTGATCTTCCTCACAAAATTGTTTTATCCCTAGGGGTATTTTTTTGGCCCTTAGCTGGTTTTGCTATGACAGCAGAAAGTAATGCTACAAACTTAACCGATGGAGTAGACGGTTTAGCTGGAGGAACAGCGGCGATAGCTTTTTTAGGCTTAGGGTTACTCGTTTTGGCAAATCACCCTAACCTTACTATTGTCTGCGCTTCATTTTCTGGAGCTTGCTTAGGTTTTGTCTGGCACAATCGTCACCCAGCCAAGGTATTTATGGGAGATACAGGATCTCTTCCTTTGGGCGGAGTGTTGGCTTCGGTCGCTATTCTAAGTAGTCAGCTTTGGGGGTTACTAATCATTAGTGGAATTTTTTTTGCAGAGTCAATTAGTGTAATTGCACAGGTAAGCTACTACAAACTTACTAAAGGAGCTGATGGAAAAGGCAAAAGACTTCTTAAAATGGCTCCGCTTCATCATCATTTAGAACTAAGTGGTTGGAAGGAGACCCAAGTAGTTGGGATTTTCTACATAATAAATACTATTCTAGTTTTTTTATCTGTTACAACAGCCCTTAAATAGTAAAAAAGAACCTTAGTTTGTACTTAATGGAGCAGACCCGGTAATAATATATGTTTTATATTTTTATTTTCTCTGCTCCATTTATAGCTAGGATAAGTTTCTCTGTTCTAGTTGTTCCGAATTTACTTTAGGAAAGTATGTCTCGATAATTTCCTGAGCTATCTGAGCTCCAGTTAAACCTAGTGTCGAATAAGATTCTTCAGGTTTAGCATGTTCAACCAAAATATCAGGAACACCAAAACGTTTAAGAGGAACCAATATATTGTTATCTAACATGGATTCGGCAACTGCTGAACCAAAACCTCCCATTAGACAGCCTTCTTCGAGAGTAACTACCTTACCAATGCGCTTAGCCAAGGGAAGTATTGTTTCGGTATCAAGTGGCTTAACGAATCTGGCATTGATTACAGTTGTTTCAATACCATGTTCACTAAGAATTTCTGCCGTTTGTAAAGCTACATAGACCATAGTTCCATAGGCAATAAATAATAGATCCTCTCCACTACGCATTATTTCCGATTTACCTATCTCAATAGATTCCCAACCCTCTTCCATCAGGGGTACGCCAAAACCATTGCCTCTTGGATAGCGCATTGCAATAGGACCTTTGGTATACTCAATTCCTGTTACTACCATCCGTTGTAGTTCGGCTTCATCTTTTGGTGACATTATCACCATATTGGGAATACATCTCAAATAAGATATATCATACATTCCCTGATGTGTTGGACCATCGGCACCTACAATACCCGCGCGATCTAAACAGAAAAACACTGGTAGGTTTTGTATGGCAACATCATGAATTATCTGATCATAGGCACGTTGTAGGAATGTTGAATAAATGGCAACAACTGGTCGCAATCCTTCACAAGCTAATCCAGCAGCTAAGGTTACGGCATGTTGTTCGGCAATTCCAACATCAATATACTGTTTTGGTAATTTAGCTTGTAATTTATCGAGCCCTGTTCCTGTAGCCATAGCAGCTGTAATACCAATGATTTTTGGATTATTGCTTGCCAATGATGTCAAGATATGAGCAAAAACTTTCGAAAACGATGGAGGTTTTGGTTTATTTGATGGAATAGCCTTACCATTGGCTAGATTGAATGGAGTTTGAGCATGATAGCCTACTTGATCTTTTTCGGCTATCTCATATCCTTTCCCTTTGATAGTAGCCACATGAACAAAAACAGGACCTTTAACTCTGTTGGCTTGTTTAAAAGTATCAATCAGTTCCTGAATATTATGCCCATCTATGGGTCCAAAATAAGTAAAACCAAGTTCTTCAATAACTGCTCCCACTTTTGGTACTGCTAATCGTTTAACACCTTCTTTTACTCTTTCCATCTCTGGTGTTAAAGAATCTCCAAAAAAAGGAAGATGCTTTAATTGTTCTTCTATATTACCTGAAATGAACTGTACAGGTCCGCTGAGTCTAACTTTGTTTAAATAGCGGGAAATTGCTCCAACATTGGGAGATATGGACATTTCATTGTCATTTAATATGACCATTAAATTGGTATTGGGAAGATGTCCTGCATGGTTTATAGCTTCTAGTGCCATTCCACCTGTTAATGCTCCATCACCAATGACTGCAACGCATTTAAAATCTTTTCCTTTAGCATCCCTTGCCAAGGCCATACCCAGTACTGCCGATATACTTGTAGAAGCGTGACCCGCTCCAAAATGATCAAATTTGTTCTCACAGCGCTTGAGATACCCTGCAATCCCATTTTTTTGTCTTAAGGTATCAAAATTTTTATATCTTCCGGTGAGAAGTTTATGTGGATAAGCTTGGTGACCAACATCCCAAACCACTTTATCTTTATCCAAATCAAGAGTGAAATATAGCGCAATAGTAAGCTCTACTACACCCAACCCAGGTCCCAGATGTCCACCAGTTGCTGCTACAGTTTGAAGATGTTTTTCGCGAATTTGACGTGCTACATTCTCTAGTTCGCGAATTGATAAGCCATGTAACTGGTTTGGGTGTGTTATTTCACTTAACTGCATATTACTTATTAAACTTTAAATCTTTGAATGCTTAAGGTAGCTAGTGAGAATTGCGATATTGCAAAATACTTCTACTGAACATTATAGGCTATTGCTGTTTAGCCATTACCCTCCCTAGATTTTCAGTTTTAACCAACGACTGGTAAAATTCGCCAATCTATTAGAGGGAGTAGGTTTTGGGAAATTATCCCCTTCTTTCTTGTAGTTTGTAATTATTTTTCTGCCTAAAGGGGTCAATCTAAAACTATCTGTTAAACCTTGACCATCTACTTCTCTTCTTAAAAGTCCTGTTTGAATTAACCAGACTAATTCAGCCTCTACCAACGTATCCGATATTTTTTGTTTCGTATATCCGTTTTTTAGACCATTTTTTCCCCCAATTTCAGAGAGAGAAACACTTTGTCTTAACATATCCCCAAACAATATTAAACAGAAAGGAGAACAAGATAGGGCTCTTTGGGCTCTTTGTAGAGTGTTACTTGAATATCGGACTCTGCTGGTGTCAGCTTGCACAAATCTACTATTTAGAGAATATTAGGAAATATTATAATTCATAAATCTGAAAAAATTTTCTCGGATTGAGTAGAAAACTGCTCTAATGGAATATACAATTATTTGGTCTTGAGACAGGTAATCAAATTATTAATCTATTAATTTAGTTTAAATGATCTTATGCAGTCAATTACAAAACAATTAAATCAAAAACTTATTGCAGCAGTTGAAAAGTCCTACGGTTTCTTGGCTGATTTACCTGAAAAATTGATTTTGCCTGCTTCTAATCCACAGTTTGGCGACTATCAATGTAATATTGCTATGTCTCTAACCAAAAAAATAGGCGATAATCCTAGAAATATTGCGCAAAAAATAATTAATAATTTAGAGATTTCCGATCTATGTCTATCTCCTGCAATAGCTGGGCCTGGATTTATTAATTTTACTTTAAAAAAAGAATACTTAGAAAGTTTATTAGAAGAATTGCTAAAAATACCTTTTAATGAAACCGTTACTAAGGCTGAAATGTCAAAAAAGATAATTGTGGATTTTTCTAGTCCTAATATAGCTAAAGAGATGCATGTTGGCCATTTGAGATCAACAATTATTGGTGATTCACTTGCCCGGATTTTGGAATTTAGAGGTCATGATGTCCTTAGGCTCAATCATGTAGGGGATTGGGGTACACAATTTGGTATGCTTATAGCCTATTTAAGAGAATCTTATCCTGATGCTTTGATAAAGCCTGATGCTTTGGATTTGGAAGATTTGGTTAATTTTTACAAAAGAGCAAAAGAGAAATTTGATCAAGATGAACATTTTAAAGAGATCTCTAGACTAGAAGTAGTAAAACTTCAATCTGGAGATATTGAAAGTCTTAAAGCCTGGGAATTACTTTGTCAACAGTCTAGAAGAGAGTTTGAGAAAATTTATGATGTTTTGGATGTTAATTTAATTGAAAGGGGTGAATCATTCTATAATCCTTATCTATTGCATATTATTGATCTTCTCCGTGCCCGAGAATTACTAGAACAAAATGAAGGAGCTCAATGTGTGTTTTTAGAAGGTTTTAATAATAAAGAAGGCAATCGACTTCCTCTAATTGTCCAAAAAACTGACGGTGGCTACAATTACGCTACAACTGATTTAGCCGCTTTGTATTATAGAGTACAGAAAGATTTTGTTGACAAGATTATTTATGTAACTGATGCGGGACAGAGCGATCATTTTCAACAAGTCTTTCAAGTTGCCAGAAGAGCGGGTATATTACCTGATAGTGTAGAAGCCATACATGTTCCCTTTGGTTTGGTCCAAGGTGAAGATGGAAAAAAATTAAAAACTCGCTCGGGAGAAACCATTAAATTGAAAGATTTACTATCTGAGGCAGTTAAAAGAGCCAATGATGATCTTCAAAATAGGTTGGTTGAAGAGAGGAGAACTGAGAATCAAGATTTTATCTCTCAAGTATCGCAAAAGGTTGGTATTTCCGCAGTCAAATATGCTGATCTCAGTCAAAATCGCATTAGTAATTATATTTTTAGCTATGACAAAATGCTTGCCCTCTCTGGTAATACTGCACCATATATGCTCTATGCCTACGCCAGGATCCAGGGAATTGCTAGAGAAGCTAAAGAGAGACAGGTTTTTTCTAAAATACTACTAGAGAAAGAATCAGAAGTAATTTTAGCCAAGGCTTTATTTGACTTATCCGAGATTTTGGAAGAGGTAGAAAAAGAACTTTTGCCTAACCGACTTTGTGAGTACTTATATGACCTTAGCAAAAAATTCAATAAGTTTTATGAAAATTGTCCGGTACTCAAGTCAAATGAACCGCTGAGATCTTCTCGTTTGGCTCTTTGTTCTCTAACGGCTCAAACTCTTGAGCTTGGACTTTCACTCTTAGGAATCAAGACACTAGAAAGAATGTAAGATAATCAAATATTGACAGTCTGTGAATTTGAATTCTATTTTTACCAATATGACCATTCGTACAGTTAAAACTATCCCTTTTACAGATCAAAAGCCGGGTACTTCTGGATTGCGTAAATCTGTTACAGCCTTCCAGCAAACTCATTATCTAGAAAATTTTGTGCAATCTGTTTTTAATAGTCTAGATGGTTATCAAGGGAAAATTCTGGTCTTAGGCGGAGATGGGCGTTACTATAATCGAATTGCAATCAATACAATACTAAAAATAGCTTCAGCCAATGGTGTTGGTAAAGTATTGGTTGGTTGTAATGGTATCCTTTCTACTCCGGCTACTTCCTGTGTGATTCGAGAAAATGATGCTTTTGGTGGCTTTATTCTTTCAGCCAGTCATAATCCTGGTGGTCCCAATGGTGATTTTGGTATCAAATATAATATAGGCAATGGTGGTCCAGCACCGGAAAAGGTTACCGAAGCTATCTTTGCTCAATCCAAGGTGATTAGTGAATATAAAATTTTAGAAGCAGCTGATATTAATATAGATCGTCCTGGTTTTTTTAAATTAGGGATGATGGAAGTTAACGTAATAGACTCTGTAGATTCTTATCTTAAATTGATGGAGAGTATTTTTGACTTTGATCAGATTGTCAATTTGCTTAAATCCAATTCTTTTCGTCTCTGTATAGATTCAATGAATGCCGTTACAGGTCCCTATGCTCACAAAATTTTTGAGCATAGACTAGGTGCTTCAATTGGTACAGTAATCAATGGCATTCCTCTAGAAGATTTTGGAGGAGGACATCCAGATCCTAATCTGGTATATGCTCACGATCTAGTAGAAATTCTCTTTGCTCAAAATGGTCCTGATTTTGGTGCGGCCTCAGATGGAGATGGAGATCGCAATATGATCTTGGGACACAATTTTTTTGTTACTCCCAGTGATAGTCTTGCTCTGCTGACAGCTAACGCTCATCTGGTTCCTGCTTATAAGTCTGGGCTTTCTGGGGTGGCAAGGTCCATGCCCACTAGTATGGCAGTAGATCGCGTAGCTGCCCATCTCAATTTACCTTGTTATGAGACCCCCACAGGCTGGAAATTTTTTGGTAATCTTTTAGATGACTCTAGGGCTACTCTTTGTGGCGAGGAAAGCTTTGGTACTGGTTCGAATCATATTCGAGAAAAAGATGGACTTTGGGCTGTTCTTTTCTGGTTGAATATTTTGGCTGTGCGTAAAGAATCAGTCGAGAGTATTGTTCGTCAACATTGGTCTGAATATGGTAGAAATTATTATTCCCGCCACGACTATGAAGAAGTCGATTCTCAAAGAGCTAATGATCTGGTAAATGTTCTTAAGTTGAAACTTACTGATTTGGCCGGTAAAAACTATGGATCCTATCAGGTCGACTATGCTGATGACTTTAGTTATACTGATCCAGTTGATCATAGTGTAACCAGTGGACAGGGTATTCGTATTGGCTTTACTGATGGTTCTAGAATTGTCTTGCGTCTCTCAGGTACTGGAACCAAGGGGGCTACACTGAGGCTGTACGTGGAGTCTTATGAAGCAGATAAAGCTAAACATAATCTTGATACTCAAAAAGCCTTGAAACCTTTGATTGATATTGCTCAAGAAGTTGCTAATATTCGCCACTATACCGAACGGGAATCTCCGACGGTGATAACTTGAGATTAGCCTAGGTTACAAATTGAGGCATTATCTCTGCTGCAGTGAAAATCCCGTATATTTTCTTTTGGTGCAGAGTAAAGCCACTTTTTAAATAACCAAAAGCAGGTCCACAGACATTTGCAGCCATACTGGTCTCATCGCCTAAAATGAAAGTATGGGTTGAAATCTTTCCTTCAAAAGTCCTGCCAGTTACTTTAACATTAGTGCTCAGAGGCTTCTTGGCATTGTATGTATCAACTATGCCTCCAACTTTTACCTGTTCGCGTGAGCAAATCCCTAGTCTTTCTAACATCAAATCATCAGCATGTTCCATATTCTCTAACTTGAGAATGCCATTTCTAGATTGAAGAAGTAATTTTATTTCATCATCTGTCATTGTTCTTGCCTGTTCTATGCTGAACTCCGCCAAGTGGCCTATATCTTCTCGGATAGTTGCTTTATAAGATTCCCAATTGGCGATACCTACACCAAAAGTGATTTCAACTTGATGTACTTCACTATAACTTTGAGCTGCAATATTAGCTGCAGCAGTTAATAGTCCTGGAGTGGCGCCACATCCTGAAAGATATGTGATTTCAGCTTTTTGCAGACTTTCTTGCTTGAGCAACATCAACTCTAATGCGCTAGTTCTCTTGAGAGCATCTACCAGAACCCCTCTCCAGCCTACGGCTTGAAAAATATCTACCACATCTGAGATAAAAGTGTTCGGTAGATTGGGCAAAGCCAAGAAATATCCATCCACTTCTGCCAGTTGAATTAATTCTTTAATCGAATTCTCGCTCAGTTGTCCCAAATGTCCAATAGATCCTTTATCTTGATGCGCTTTAATAGCCTGATCGCTATTGATTCCATCTGGCTGATACAAATAACCGTGCAGGTCTGCAGTAGCTACAAATTTCATCTCTCTCTTGCTAGATAAAACTCTAGCTGCTGCCTGCCCGAGTCCGCCAAAACCAAGAACTCCAACTCTAATGGGTTGTTTACTGTCTAATTTATCCATTATCTAAATAAAATCCGCATCAGACTAATTATATGCCTCAGTCGTTCTTGGTTTTTGTTGATTTTTAACCAAAAGAATTCTTTGTTTTTTCAAGAAGGTGCAAAAATTCCCTTTCAAAGGCGACTTGGGAACGATTGGTTTTACCACCAATATAAATTGAGTTGCTATCTTTCAAGATCCAGATTTGAGAATAAGACAAGTAGCTCATCACTACGCCAATCATCAAGAGAGCGAAACCCAGATAGACTAGAGGAATGCCAGGATCTCCCTTAATCTGCAGTCCTGTACTTCCAACCAATTCGATCAATTTAACATTAACCCCATTGATTGGCAAGATCATTCCCTCACGCATAGCACTTATTAACTGGCCTTTACCGTCATAAACAATAACCGTACCCTGGAGATCTTTTGCTATCAAAGAAATTCCTTCGCTCAAATCAGTCTTGGTCGGAACCCAAGTCCCCCACAACTGTCCATTATTATTTTTCAGTTTGAGGGGAGCCATTGGTAGTTGAAAAATGGGGCTGTTATTTAGTTGTACCTTGATAGAAGCAATTCCCCAGTTTGTTTGATAGAATGTAACTCCCTTGTATCTTAATGGTTCGTTTACTTTAATGGTTTTGCGATCTAATTCTGCTCCCTCTGGATCAACTATTGAAAGGTCAGAGTAAAATTGCTCAATATTTCCGTTAGATCCGTAATCAATCCAAAATCGATTAACTTTTACTGATAGGTCTTTCGGTAAATAAGAACTAGAAAAGGCACCATATTTAAAAATATTTTTAATCTGAAAAGTTTCACCACTTGGAATCATTTCTTGGGCTACAAAACCGGATAAAGTTCCAACTATAGCTCCTGCTATTATTACCAGCATCGCAATATGGACAATAATAGGACCTACTTTGCCCAAAATACCTTTGTGTGCATACAAAGAATTATTTTCTTGAAACGTCTTGTAACCGTTTTCTTTCAAGATTTGCTGGATTGATTCAATATTTCCATAGTTGATTTGACTGCTAAATGCCAATTTTTGAAATTGACGTACCTTGTGATAAAAGTTCCAATTTCGAGTGGCTTTGAGAGCAGGTACTTGTCTCGTAAACGTGCATGTCGTTAAACTAACGGCAAAAAGTACAAGGATAGAGAGGAACCAAAATGTACTGTATACATGGTTTAGTCCTAGCAGCAGGATAACTTTCCAGCTCAAAAACCCGAACAATGCTGGATTTTCTGGGTAGTTTTGTTGATAAAAGCTTTCGCTCTCTCCCTGTTCGATCACAGTGCCACTAATACTCATCAGGGCTATACTCAGTAACAAGATAATTGCTAATCGAAGATCTGCTATTATCTTGAGCATTGAAAAAAAACTATTTTTAAAAAAAGGATATGGAAAATTTTTAATAGCAGTCATTGGAAATGGTTTAAATAAACGCAATTCCTTACATTGTATATCCTTGGCACTTATTTTTTGGGGTGTTTTACTGTGAACTATTTTTTAAGATTACTGGCTAAAATGTTTAAATAATCACTGTTTTAACTTTCCAAGCTAAAGTAAAATTACATATTAAATTCTAAAAGGTACTTATGGGTCGCGCTAATAAAGTAGTTTTGGCATATTCCGGTGGAGTAGATACCTCAGTTTGTATTCCTTATCTCCAACAAGAATGGGGTGTTCAACAAATCATTACACTAGCAGCAGATTTAGGACAAGGTGATGAACTTGGACCTATTCGGGACAAAGCTCTCCGCTGCGGAGCCATAGAGTCTTTAGTCGAAAACGTGCAGGAGGAGTTTGTTAAAAATTATGCTTTCCCTGCAATACGAGCTAATGCTCTTTATGAAAATCGTTATCCTCTTTCTACAGCTCTTGCCCGTCCCCTGATTGCCAAGCTTTTGGTAAATGTAGCACAAAAATATGGAGCTGATGCTGTGGCCCATGGTTGTACTGGTAAGGGAAATGATCAGGTTAGATTTGATCTGGCTATTTCAGCACTTGATCCCAACCTGAAAATTCTGGCACCAGCTAGAGAATGGGGTATGAGCCGAGAGGAAACGATTGCCTATGGCGAGAAATTTGGTATTGAATCACCTGTCAAAAAATCTTCACCCTTTAGTATTGATCGCAATCTATTAGGAAGAAGCATTGAGGCTGGTTCTCTAGAAGATCCATCTACCGAACCACCGGAAGAGATCTATTTGATGACTAAAGCCATAAAAGATACACCAAATGAACCTGAGTATCTTGAAATTGGTTTTGAACGTGGTTATCCGGTCAGTTTGAATGGACAATATCTCGATCCAGTCCAATTGATTGTTCAACTCAACGAAAAAGTTGGTAATCACGGTGTCGGAAGAATTGACATGATTGAAAACCGTGTAGTTGGTATCAAGTCTCGTGAGATTTATGAAGCGCCTGCTTTGCTAGTATTGATCGATGCTCACCGCGATTTGGAAAGTCTAACTTTAATTGGTGATGTTACTCACTATAAGAGAGGCATTGAAGATACCTACGCTCAGCTTATTTATCGTGGACTTTGGTATAGTCCCCTCAAAGAGGCTTTAGATGCATTCATTGACAAGACTCAAGAGAGCGTTACTGGCACAGTGCGTATTAAACTATTTAAAGGCAATGCTCAAATAGTTGGACGATCTTCTAAAAATTCAATCTACGCTCCGGATCTGGCAACCTACGGCTCGGATGATAAATTTGATCATAAGGCAGCAGAGGGTTTTATATATGTTTGGGGATTGCCCACCCGCGTTTGGTCGCAGAAAAATAGGAGCTAGATTTTTTTGGCGATAGCTTTATTCTCCATTTCCGTCAATTCTCCTGTTTTATATTTTCTATATTTTCCCCATGTCTATTCAACTTCGGGTGTATGTCCCAGACCACCCACTTATTAAACATTGGCTGACAGTAGCCCGTGATAAGTATAGCCCCACTCCTCTTTTTAAAACAGCAATGGTGGAGTTGGGGCGCTGGTTGACTTATGAATCTGTGCGACATTGGTTACCAACAGTAGATACTGAAATTGAAACTCCTCTAGAGACAACCCAGGTCACTGTAATTGATCCTAGAATCAAACCCGCCATAGTTCCTATTTTGCGTGCTGGCTTGTCCTTGCTAGAAGGTGCTCAATCTGTTGTCCCTTTTAGTAATGCTCCAGTCTACCATCTAGGTCTGATCAGAGATGAAAATACATTAGAGTTTGCTTGTTATTTCAACAAATTACCGCAAAACTTTGCCACAGAAAGCCATATTTTGATTCTTGAGCCTATGTTGGCTACCGGTGATTCTCTAGCTTTTTGTCTCCAGGAAATCTGCAGTAGAGGTGGACTAATGGCAAATATTAGGGTCATTTCTGTGATTGCCGCTCATGTAGCCTTACAAAAATTAGCAAAAGAATACCCTGATTTACAGATACATCTAGCTATGATTGATCCAGACCTGAATGAAAATGGCTATATAGTTCCTGGACTTGGAGATGCAGGTGATCGGGCTTTTGGTACTTAAATAACTTATATAGGAATATTACAAACAATGAGTGGAGATGGAAAGTTTGTAGGTGGATTTTTGACAGGTGCTATTTTTGGCTCGATATTAGGAGGTGTGCTTACTGTTGCTTGGCGTAAAAATTTATCACAGGAAAATGTTTCAATTTTGCCAAATCCTAAAAGAGACGTTAGATTAAGGAAGCAAGAGCGTAACCCTCGGCGCAATTTGGAAGAACAAATCGATCAGATTCGCTCCACTATGGATGATATGAATGAACAACTTGGAGCAGTTATAGAACAGTCTGCTGCTGCTGCTGCTGCCGCTGCCGTTGCTGGAGCAAACAAATCTCAGATAGAGCAATAGAGCTAAAGCCAAATATGATAATGTCCAATGACCAGCTCTAATCTACCCCCTTTAGATCTCAAAGAGATTTTTCCGTTTAAACTCGATGAGTTTCAAGAAAAAGCCATAGCCTGTTTAGATGCTGGCAAATCAGTAGTGGTATGCGCTCCTACCGGTTCGGGCAAGACAGTAATTGGTGAATATGCTATATACCGCGCACTTACCCATTCTAAAAGGTTATTTTATACAACTCCCCTCAAAGCTCTTTCCAATCAAAAGTTTCGAGATTTTCAAGCTCTTTTTGAACATTCTCTTGGTGCTCACAAGGTAGGTTTAATCACAGGAGATATTTTGATTAATCCTGATGCTCCCATAGTTGTGATGACTACAGAGATTTTCCGCAACATACTCTATGAGACGCCTATAGGTCAGGTTGGCACATCTTTACGGGATGTAGGTATAGTTGTACTAGATGAATGTCATTACATTAGTGATCGTGGACGTGGCACAGTTTGGGAGGAATCTATTATCTATTGTCCAAAAACTATTCAGATATTAGCTCTTTCTGCCAGTGTCGGCAATCCGGAAGAGTTAACAGACTGGATTAATACGGTTAGGGCTAAGGGTAAACCTAGCAAATCTGAAAATAGTTGTGAATTGGTAAATTCAGATTTTCGACCAGTACCCTTGCAGTTTTTGTTTAGTACTAAGGAAGGGCTTTATCCTCTTTTAGATAGTAAAAATACCAATCTTAATCCTAAACTAAAGACTAAAATTCCCAAAGGAAAAAGATTAAAAAGAGAAGACTGTCCCAGTGTTACTACAATTATTGAGCAACTGCGCAAGAAAAATCTCTTGCCTGCTATTTATGTGATTTTCAGTCGAAAAGGTTGTGAGCAGGCTGTCAGGGAAATCAATACTCTTGATTTGGTAAGTGAAAGTGAAGCAAGCGAATTGATCTGTCATTTGCTTAATTTCTTTTTTGAGGAAAATATTGATCTTCAAGATAAAATACTTACATTTTTACAAGATAATTCCTCTGAGCTCTATAGAAAATTACTGGATTTCTTGGCTAATCCATTTGAATCACGACAACAGTTACTAACGTTTTTGCAAGAAAATCCTTTACTTAAGCAAACTCTTTTTCATTTAATTGTTAAAAATACTGAATTTGTTCGACTAGAGCAGTTGGAATCTCTCGCTAGAGGAGTAGCTTTGCATCATGCTGGTGTATTACCAGTTTGGAAAGAATTGGTAGAGAAGCTTTTTGAGTTAGGTTTGGTTAAAGTTGTATTTGCTACCGCAACACTTTCAGCAGGGATCAATATGCCAGCGAGAACTACGGTCATTTCAGCTCTTTCTAAAAGAACTGATGATGGACACGGTATGCTCAATGTCTCAGAATTTGTCCAAATAGCAGGAAGAGCGGGCAGAAGAGGTAAAGATGAAATTGGCTATGTTGTCACAATTCAATCTCCCTATGAAGGAGCTAGAGAAGCCTTTTATCTGGCAACAGCCAAGGTAGAACCACTTAAGAGCTGTTTTACCCCTTCCTATGGTATGGTGCTTAATTTGCTGCAAAAGTATAGTATTGAGGAAACTAAAGTTCTCCTCGAAAGTAGTTTTGCCGAGTATTTAGCAGGCTTACGTCTAGAGCCTGAAAGAGCAGCAATTAATGATTTGAATACTGCACTGGCCAAGCTCAATGTTGAATTAGCCGGAACTGTACCTCAAGATTTTACCAGTTACGAAAAATTAAAAGAGCAGATTAGGATTGAGGAGCATATTTTTAAACTTCTCAAACAACAGGCTGAAGAGCTCAGAGTTAAAGAAACGATTCCTCTGGTTTCTGGTCTTGTCATAGGAAGCATAATTTATATCAAGGGCAAACATATTCCAGTGCGTGAACCTATAGCCGCAGTAGTAATGGCTAAACGTCATTCTTCGGGATTTGGAGAAGATTTGATCTGCCTAGGAAGTAATAACCGTTGGTATATAACGCCGGCAATGGATGTTTTAGAGATTGTTCCGCAAAATGTTCCCGTTTCCCTGATTGAGAGGATTTTTCTGCCAGATTTGGAGAATCTTCATCTAGGACCGGGGCCACGCAGTGATGTAAGTACCATGTTTTTGGTAGAAAAGTTAGCTCAGTTAAACGTAAACAGAGCTCCAATGTCGGCAGAAGTAACCCAGCAAGGAGAACGACTCGAAGGTTTCCAAAGCCAATTGAAAAATCATACACTCTCAGCGCGCAAGAATCCCGGGCGTCTTTTAAAAATTAACCATCAACGGTTGCTTCTGCGCGAACAACTTCATCAATCTCAAATCAATTACAAAAAACACCAGTCTCGTAAATCTTATTATTGGGAAGAGTTTCTCAATTTGATTGAGATTTTGAGACAGTTTGAGGCCTTAGAGAAATATATTCCTACTGTTTTGGGCGAAGCCGCTGCAACTATCAGAGGTGAAAATGAATTATGGCTCGCAATGGCCTTAGCTTCGGGTACTTTTGATAAATTAGAGTCTCAACAATTGGCTGCTGCTGTCAGTGCTCTTATCACAGAACCTTTGCGTCCCGATACTTGGACTAATTATCAGCCTTCTTCAGCTGTGTTGGATATTTTTAAAAATCCTCTACCGGGGCATTTGGATCTCAATTTAAGGGAGATTCGTCGCAAATTATATCAAGCCCAAAGTCATCGTGATATAAATATACCAGTATGGCTGGAAACTCAATTGCTCGGTCTAGTAGAACAGTGGGCAATGGGTTTGGAGTGGCAGGAGCTTCTGGAAAATACCAGTCTCGATGAAGGTGATCTAGTCAGATTATTTAGACGAACTATTGATTTACTTTGGCAAATTCCACAAATTCCACGAATTTCAACCATTCTAGTTATTAGAGCTAGAGAAGCAATATCTCTGCTTAAAAGATTTCCGATTTAACCCATATTCCGGTTAGTGTCTTTAGTTTTTCGCCATCATTCATTTTTTGATCATGTTTATCATGTTCTTGTTCGACTACTAGGAAAAATAAAGTTAAACTCTATATTCCGCAGGTCGAGGATGGAAGTTATGATATAGCTGAAGTCGGACTTTACAAAGAGGTAAGATAGAAGAATGCCCAAAACTTATGGTTACGACTTACGGACAAAAGTAATAGAGTCAATTGAAATAGATGGTCTAAAGATTTGCCAGGCTACTAAATTATTTCACATCAACCACAACACAATAGCG